>CALMDI010000153.1 GCA_937864975.1 uncultured Chloroflexota bacterium
CCGCATTCAGCCAGCCAGTCGCCGCCCAGGACGCCACGCCGCGCTCCGACCGGCTCGGCATCACCTTCATCTCGTCTGCCGACCACCCCGCCGACGACACGCGCTACCGGCAGGCGCTGCTGCTCGGCGCGGGCTGGAACCGCTTCCCGATGTACTGGCAGCAGATCGAGCGCGCGGCGGGAACGTTTGACTGGAGCGTGTACGACCGCGTCGTGCTGGGCGACGTGTCGTACGGGCTGAAGATCAACGCCATTCTTATGGGACTGCCGGAATTTCACCGCGACGGCGGCAGCGTTCGCAGCCTGGACGCGCCCGTGTTCAGCGACGGCAGCGATACGCCGGGCGCGGGCAAGAGTATCAACGGGAATAATCCCTGGGCGGTGTTCGTGGCGAACGCGGTCGCGCGCTACGCGCCGGGCGGGGCGTTCGGCTCCGGCGTCGACGTGTGGGAAGTCTGGAACGAGCCGGATTTGACGATGTTCTGGACGGGCAGCACGGCGCAGTACGCGCGGCTGCTCAAGGTCGCCTATCTCGCCGCGCACCACGCCAATCCGAACGCACAGGTGATGTTCGGTGGGCTGGCATACGTCAATCCCGACGCCAGCGACTGGCTGGCAAGTGTGCTCGCCATCATCGCGCAGGACCCGGCGCGCGAGGCGAACCGCTGGTACATGGATAAAGTCGCCGTTCACAATTACAGCAACCCGTGGCGCAGTGGATGGGTCATCGAGCGCGCGCGGCAAAATCTCGCCCGGTACGGGCTGACGCGCCCGATCTGGCTGAACGAAAGCGGCGTGCCGGTCTGGGACGACTATCCTGGTCCCACGTGGGCGGCGAACGCGCCAGAGCAGCGCCGCTGGCGCGCGACCGCGCAGCAGCAGGCGGCATTCGTCGTGCAGAGCACCGCCTATGCCTGGGCGTCGGGCGCGGAGGTCGTGTTCATCCACCAGCTTTATGACGACTGCGGCAATCAGGCGGCGGGGACGGATTTCCCGCCGAACAACGGGGACATTTGCAGCGGCGGCGCGTGCTGGGGCGACGCGCACGGCTTGTTCCGCAACGACCGCAATGCGGTCTGCTTCCGCCAGAGTCCGATGCCAGGGACGGCGCGCCCGGCGGCAGGCGCGTTTCACCTGCTGGCGCAGGTGTTTGGCGGCGCGCCGTTTGGCGGCGGTACGATCCTCGATTTAGCCGATCAGGGTGTCGTGATCGCCTTCGACCGTCCCGCCACCTCGCAGCGGATATTCGTCCTATGGAACACGACGCAGCAGCAGATCACGCTCGACGTGCCTGCCAGCGGCAGCGGCGCGACCCTGTATGGACTCGGCAATCAGGATTACTACATTGAGCCGAACGGTGAGACGCGCTATCAGATCGGCTTGCCGCCCGCGCAGTCGGGCGACGCGCCGACGTCGAACGGCTCGGAGACGGAAATCGGCGGCTCGCCGTTCATCCTCGTCGAACAGGTGGCGAATCTCGAACCGCTCAACCCGGCGCTGGTAGCGCTGGAACCGTTCGACGCTTCTCAGGCATCGGTTGGCGCGGATTTCCGCCTGCCGCCTGCCGAGCGCATCCAGCCGACGCCGGGGTCGATCCTCGGCGGCTTGCCGGCGGAGCCGACGCCCGCGCCGCTTCCCACCGCCGAATCCATCGTTCGTCCGACGGTCGATCCCGCGCGGGATACGACCGCGCCCAGCCCGTTCATGCTGCCGCTGCCCATCATCAGCCCGGCGACCTTTACGGTCACGTGGGGTGCGCGCGACGACGGCGGCATCGCGAACTACATCGCCTGGGTGCGCGAAAACGGCGGCGAGTGGCAGCCGTGGCTGGAAGGGACGACCACGACGCAGGCAGACTACATCGGGCAGCCCGGCGGGCGCTATGAATTCGCGGTCTGGGCGCAAGACCTGGCGGGCAACTGGTCGCTCAACAGCGAACTCACCCCGCAGGCGCAAACGGCGATACAGCAAGAATAGTACTGAGGATTGAGGTTTGAGTAAAATACAAAGTGAAAAGTCAAAAGTAAAGGCAGTCACTTTCTGCTTTCAACTTTCCACTTTTGACTTCTTTTACTCAATCCTCAACCCTCAATCCTCACTACTATTCCTACTGCTCCGAAGGAGCGCGGAATGGCGATCACGATTGTGATTGTCGCCCTGATCGGGCTGGTGGCTCTGGCGGTGATCGGCGTCATCGTGTTTCTGGAAGTGCGCCCGCTGCTCGAAGAAATGCTGCGCGAGGCGTTCCGCCCGTCACCAGGGCGCACCCGCGCCGCCCGCGAGATGCCCATCCCGCTGCATATGCGCGCGCAGCTTGCCAAAACCCGCCGACGGCGCGATGCCAGCGGCGTTATCGCGACCCTGCTGATGGGCATGGCGCTGCTGGCGGTCGGCTTCTGGGAATGGAGTAACTTTAGCTTTCGCGGCGAATGGCTGTCGACGGAAGGCTCGATTGTCGAGTCGCAGCCCGAACCGCCCGCGCCGGAGAGCGGCAACTCACGGGCGCTCATCCGCTACACCTACCGGATTGGCGACGATCTTTTTACCGGGACATGGATTGACGAGGCACGACAGACCACGCCCGGCGCGCTCGCCGTTCGTTATTTGCCCGGACAGCCGCTCACGGTGTGGTATCATCCCCTGCTGCCGACCTTTCCGTCGCTCGGTCGCGTGACGCTGTGGTACGTGGCGCTGGCGTTCGCGGCAGGCGTGTTCCTGCTGCTGACCAGCGCGGTTCGGTTGATGAGGAAAGTCATTATCAAATAGCAGTTAGCTTTTAGCCAACCTAAGCTTGAATATAAGGAAAAGGCGTGCGTTCGATTTATCTTTCGCTAACAGCTAACAGCTAACAGCTAACCAGCTAATCGCTAACCGCTCTTTGCTGTTCATCGCGCAAAGGATGCCTGCAACATGCCTCGTTCGTTCATCATCGATACCGACACCGCTTCGGACGACGCGGTGGCGCTGATTATGGCGCTGCGCTGGAAAGACGTGGACGTGAAAGCGATCACCGTGGTCGCGGGCAACGTCGGGCTGGAACAGGCGACCCGAAACGCCCTCTACACCGCCGAGATGTGCGAGTGCGACGTGCCCGTTTATGCCGGAGCGCCGCGACCGCTGCTGCGCGATCACATTCACGCGCACTGGTTCCATGGACGTGACGGACTGGGCGACATGAATTATCCTGCTCCGAAGCGCCAGCCGGAAGCGGAACACGCAGTCGAGGCGCTGATTCGCATTATTGGCGAAAATCCCGGCATCGAACTGGTCACGCTGGGACCGCTGACGAACGTGGCGCTGGCGGTGGCGCAGGCGCCCGACATCATCGCCAATGTCAGCCGCTGCGTGGTGATGGGGGGAGCGGCGAACGCGGTTGGCAACGTCACCCCTGCAGCAGAGTACAACATCTGGGTTGACCCGGAAGCAGCGCGGATGGTGTTTCATTCAGGGCTGCCGATTGAAATGGTCGGTTGGGAACTGTGCCGCCTGGACGCCTGCATCATGCCGAACGAGATGGCGGCGATTCGCGGCTTTAATACGCCGCTGTCAGAATTTGCGCTGGACTGCAATCGCCGGGCGCTGGAGGCGTGCCAGGAGCAGTCCAACGAAGCGGGCTTGGGGCTTGCCGACCCGGTGGCAATGGCGGTCGCGCTCGACCCCACCATCTGCACGCGCAAGAGCCTTCACTTTGTGGACGTGGAAACTCAAAGCGACCTGACGCGCGGCATGACGGTGGTCGATCAATTCAACCTGGTCACCGACGAGCGCAACCGGGATGCGTGGGGGTCGCTCATCGGGCGCGAGCCGAACGTGCTGGTGTGCTGGGAGATCGACATTCCGCGCTGGAAAGAAGCGCTGTACAGCGTGTTACGTTAGGATACCCCGTTGACAAGTGATGTCGTCGCTATTCTGGTGATCGCCGCCGTTTCCGGTATGGTCGCGCTGGCGCTGTACCGTTATCTCGACCGGCGAATGGGCGCGCCGAAGCGTCACGTCGTGCGCGACGGTGCCGGAAACGTCAGCGTGATCGGCGAGCGGGCGCGGCGGCTGAGCGTTTCCATGCAGGGAACGGGCATGGTGACGAGTGACAAGCTGCAACTGGACGAGGGCATTTACAAAGCCGACTATCGCTTTCCGCCTGACGTGATGGTGGCGGTTCACCTCATCGACACGCGCTTTGGCGACGACGATCTGCTGTTCGCCAAGT
>CALMDI010000154.1 GCA_937864975.1 uncultured Chloroflexota bacterium
GGAAACGACGGTCGCCATACTTACACCTTCTCGTCAACACGCTCGCCCAGCAAGCCGCTGGGTCGGAAGATCAAGATGAGAATGAGGATGGAAAACGTGAAAATATCGGTGTATCGCTGACCGAGCGCCGGGAAGTAGACGAGCGTGCCATTGAGGAACGCTTCGACCAGCCCGATGGTCAGCCCCCCCAGCAGAGCGCCGGTAATATTGCCGATACCGCCGAGCACTGCCGCGGTAAACGCCTTGATGCCGGGGAAGAAGCCGACGTAAGGCGTGACCGTCCCGACGTTCATACCAAAGAGCGAGCCTGCCGCGCCGCCGAACGCTCCGCCGACGAAGAAGGTCAGCGAGATAATCAGGTTCACGTTAATGCCCATCAGCCCGGCGGTCGTCTGATCCTGCGAGACGGCTCGGATGCCGCGCCCCAGCTTCGTGCCGTTGACGAAATAATTCAGCGCCAGCAGCGTCAGCACCGCGCCGATGACGACGATGATCGACGTTGGCTTAATATTGACCGATAGCCCTTCGTTGATCTGAAGCACAATCGGCGTGGTCAGCCACGGCAGTTGGTCGGTTGGATAGCGCAGGTTGAAATCGTTGCGAGTGATCGCTTCGGTCGCACGGACGAAATCGATCAGGAAAAACGAGACGCCAATCGCCGAAATGAGCGGGACAAGACGCGGCGCGCCGCGCAGCGGTCGGTAGGCGATTCGTTCGATGATAACGGCGAGCAGTCCACTTGCCACCATCGACACCAGCACGACCGTGACAATCAGCAGGACGGGGTGCCAGTTTTGCAGCACGCCGCTGTCCGCCATGCGGCGCAGTACTTCAAAGCCGACCACCGAGCCAACCATGAAAATTTCGCTGTGGGCAAAGTTAATAAACTTCAGGACGCCGTAGACGAGGGTGTAGCCGAGCGCGATCATCGCGTAAACGAAGCCAATACTGATGCCGCTGACAATCATCCCCGGCAGCTGCTTGCTGATCTGGTCGGCAAGGACGATTCCGGGGCGCGGCGTCGGGAAAAGGAGCGCAAGCAGATAGGCGAGCAGCGTGAGGATCACCGTCGCGCCGACGATGAAGACGAGCATCTGTCCAACGGGAAACAGGATGAACTGATAAAACCAGCGGGGCGCGTCCGCCAGCGCATTACGCGGCGAGCCAGCCAGCTTGCCACGGGTGATGGATGCCATAAACCGCTCCGTAACGCTCTGTTAAAAAAGGAGCGGCAGGCTGGAGGTTCCAGCGCCGCCGCTCCATCCGATCTAATTGCCTAGCTTTCCGGCGTCGCTTCTGGAGTCGCCATCATTTCCATCTCCGCGGCGTGCAGCGGCGACGGGAATTCCAGCGTCGTCAGCGACGGATTGTTCAGCCATTCCGTCGGGTCGGACGAGCCGACTTCGAGAATGTGATAAACCGCGATTTCGGGGTCGCCGTTGGCGTCGAACGTGATGTTGCCGGTTACGCCCTCGAAGTTCTCGGTCGCGCGTACCTGCTCCGCGACCTGGGCGCGGCTCGGCAGCTCGCCCCCGTTGGCTTCGACGGCGCGCTCAATCGCATCGATCAGGATTGCCGTCGAGTCATATGCCTGCGCCGCGAACGGGATGGGCGGCTCGCCGAATTTGGCGGTGAAGTCCTCGATGAACTGCGCCGCCGCGGGATAGGCGCTCGCCGGACCGGAGACCGACGTGTAATACGTGCCGACCCCTGCTTCACCCGCAAGCTCCGCGTAAACCGGCGAGTCGAGACCATCGGGACCCATCAGGAGTCCTGTGTAACCCGCAGCGCGAAGCTGGTTGACGAACACACCCATCTGATCATAGATCGCACCCATGTAGACCAGATCGGGCGCCAGCGCCAGAATCGGCTGGATGATCCCTTCAAAGTTCGAGCGCTCTTCCGTACCTTCAAAGCCGAGTACGGACACGCCGCGCACTTCCAGTTCATCGCGCAGGAATTCGGCAATACCCTGACCGTAGGCGGTCGTGTCGTGGAGGATGTAGACCGACTCCACGTCGTCACGTCCGGCGATAAATTCCGCGCCAACGCGCGCCTGAAGGTCGTCGCGACCGACGACGCGGTTGACCGTCGGCAAGCCGCGATCTGTGATATTCACATTCGTATTCGCGGGTGAGATCATGACGAGGTCGTTGGCATTGTAGACTTCCGACGACGGGATGGCGACGCCGCTGTTAAAGTGACCGATTACGCCGAGGATGGCGCTGTCGGCGACGATCTGCTGCGCGTTGGCAACACCGACGTCGGGGGTCGCCTGATCGTCGAACGGCACAAACTGTATGTCGAACCCCATCGCTTCCAGATCGCCACCCAACTGCTCAATTGCCAGTTCGGTGCCGTTCCGCAAACCGGTACCCAGTTCCGACTGACCGCCGGAGAGCGGGCTTTGCGACGCGATTTTGATGACGTTGTCCTGCGCCGCGACCATCGACACGCCGAGTGACAGAACCATCAGCACAGAGAAAATCGCGAGAAAACGAGACGCAAACGTATGCTTCATGACGACTCCATAAGTTGACAAAACATGCGTAAACTTAAACGTATCACGATTGAGCGAGGCGATCTATGATCTTAATTGTCGAAAACTCCTCCCGATTCGTTGACAGGCTGTGCCCAACACAAAACGCGGTGAGAGTATAGCCACTTGAACTAAAATGACAAGGTATTACAACAGCCGATCGATTCGGGCGTCAAGAGCCAACCAGTCCAACCATTTTCTGTAATTCTATCGTAGGCTGTCAACGAGCCGACAGGGCACCGGGAGTAGTCTCAATTGAAGCTTTCGCAGCGCGCGCGCGGCGCGGTTTACGGCTTGACGGCGGCGGCGATCTGGGGCGGGATGTACGTGGTTTCGGACGTAGTTCTGAACACCATTCCGCCGTTCGCGCTGCTGGCGATGCGCCTGATCCTGGGCACGCTCATCCTCTTTCTCATCCTGCGGCAGATACCCGACGTGCGTTATCCGAAAGGCGCGGAACTGCTCCGCGTGCTCGGCGTCGGCGTGGTTGGGTTCGGCATCAGTCTGGGCGCGCAGTTCGTCGGCACCGACAAATCGACGGCGGTGAACGGCTCACTCGTCACCAGCGCGTCACCGGCGTTCATTCTCCTGTTCGCCGCGCTCATCCTGCGCGAGCGGCTCACGCCGCGCCGCATTGCCGCCGTCGCGCTGGCGACCCTCGGCGTAATCGTCATCATCGAACTGGGAAGAGCCGATTT
>CALMDI010000155.1 GCA_937864975.1 uncultured Chloroflexota bacterium
CACCGTCCTCCCCGCCGCCGCCGCACTGCTGTGGATTTTCGGCGGCGATTAGTACAACGTTTGTTCAGCAACTGCGTATATTCACCAGGCTCGTTCAACACGGAACACTCGGATGACGAAACTTCTGTTTTATTTACGCTATGCCTTCCGAAACCTGCGCCGCAATACGCGCTGGTCGGTGTTTGCCATTTTCTGCATCGCGGCGGGCGTGGCGACCGTGGTTGCGCTGCGAAGTCTTGGACTCGCCATCGCGGATTCGTTGATCGACAACGTCCGCGTCAGTAATCACGGCGACATCACGATCACTCGCGGCGGCAGCGGCTTCTTCGCCATGAATTTCGTCAGCCCCGACGACGAAGAGGACAGCTTCACCGAGCGCGAGGTCGAGCGAATTACCGGGTGGGTGGACGAGCAGGGCGGGCAGACGACCGCATACATCAGTTACAGCAACATGCAGATTACGGCGGTCGATTCGACGCGCGTGGGGCGACCGCAGTTCGTGAGCGCGTTTTTAATCGACCCGGAGACATTCCCACCCACGGGGGATATCCGCGCGCTCGACCCGGCGGGCGTGCCGGTGCGCGACCTGCTGATGGGCGAGAATGCCGTCGTCATCAGCCAGAATCTTGCCGAGACGGATAACCTGAGGGTGGGCGATACGGTGCGGGTCACGGGCACGGAAGAACCGTTCACCGTGCGCGGGATCGTTTCTACCGACAACGAGGCGAACCTGCGTAACCTGTTTGCCTCCTTCTTTGGCTTCGCCTATCTCGACATCGCGCACGCCGAGACATTGCAGATTCCACCCCAGCCGACGACGATCAGCCTGACGCTGCCGCCGGGAACGGACATCCTGGCGGCGGAACAAGCCCTGCGGGCGCTCGTCCCGCGCGCGCGCTACACGACCGTGCCGGAACTGCTGGAACTGAACGCGACGATTGGCGATAACATCGGGCGCTTCATCGTCATCATGGGGCTGGGCGCGCTGCTCATCGGCGGGGTGGGCATCATCAACACGATGCTGGCGATGGTGGGGCGGCGCACGAACGAAATTGCCTCGCTCAAGACGTTTGGGCTGAAGGGGCGGCAGGTCGCGGCGCTGTTCCTCGCCGAAGCGTTTCTGCTCGGCATCGGCGGCAGTATCGTGGGATCGCTGGTCGGCGTGGCGCTGAGCGGCGCGGTCAACCGCTACGGCGAAACGTTTCTCCGGCAGGAGCTTGTGTGGCGACTTTACCCCGAAGCCATCCTTTACGGGCTTGGACTGGGTATGATCGTGACGATGGTGTTCGGCATCATCCCGGTGCTGACCGCCGTTCGCATCCGACCCGCGATTATCCTGCGCCCGAATGAGCCGCACGTCGCCGGGGTCGGCTGCCTGCAATCGTTCGTCGGGATTCTGCTGGTGGCCGTCGTCATCGGCGGGGTCGCGGGGCAAATTCTCGGCATCCTGTGGGTGGGCATTGTCACGGTCGCGGTCACGCTGCTGATTCTGGGGCTGCTGGTCGGCATTTTCTGGGTGATCGTCTGGCTGGTAGGGCATGTCCCGTCGTTCGGGTGGGTCGATCTGCGGCTGGCGCTGCGGAACCTGACGGCGCGGCGGGTGCGGACGGCGACGACGCTGCTGGCGTTGAGCGCGGGTATGTTCGCCTTGAGCAGCATCACGTTCGTCGGGGCGGGTACGCGCGAGATTTTGCAGTTTCAACTGAGCGATCAGTTGGGGGGAAACGTGCTGGTGTTTCCGATTGCCAGCGTACTCTCGCCGCAGGTTGGGCAGGCGATACTGCAAGGACAGCTCGCAAACGTGGAAGGGATCGACGAGGCGATCACGCAGGAATTGTATAACCTGCGGCTGGTCGCGGTGAACGGCGAGACGCCGGAGATTCCGCTGCCGTTTGGCATTGACGAAAGCAGTCTGCCGTCGCGCGCTCGACGTGAGCTGCGCGACATCTCGCTCGGCATCACCCTCGCAGACACGGAATCGCCGCCCGGCAACGCGCCGCTAACCGCCGGACGCTGGTTTACGCCGGAGGACGCGGGGCGCAACGTGATCGTCACGCAAGCGTCGGAGTTTCAGCCGCTGGGGATGATGAACGTGGGGGTCGGCTCGCTGCTGACACTGCGCGTGAACCGCAATCCGGTCGAGTTCGAGGTGATCGGGATGCTGGCGGAAGAAGCCACGATGGGCTTCGGCGGGTCGTCCTACGTGTTGCGCAGCGCTCTGGCAGGCGAGCGACCGGACATGGTCTTTAACGTGCTGCGCGTTGCGCCGGAGCGGCTGAACGAGGTTTTGCTGGCGCTTTCGGCGCTGGCGCCGCCGGTGCTGGCGCTCGACATCACCTTTATTGATGGCTTCCTGAGCCGCGTGATCGAGCAGTTCAGCGCGATTCCGACGCTCGTCGGGCTGCTGTCGCTCCTTGCCGCCGCCGTGATTATGGCGAATACGGTCTCGCTGGCGACACTGGAACGGCGGCAGCAGATTGGCATTCTGAAGGTCATTGGACTCAAGGGCTGGCGCGTGCTGCTGGTGATGCTGCTGGAAAACACGTTGGTCGGGCTGCTCGGCGGGGTCATCGGGATTGGCATCAGCGCGCTTGCCGTGGGACTGATGACAGCGCTCGGCATGGGGGATGCGCTGCCGATTCCGCGCGATGCGGCGGGGACCGCGCTGGCGCTGATCGCGGCGTCGGTCATTATCGCGTGGGTTGCGACGTTTGCGAGCGCGCGGGTGGCGATTGGCGAGCGGGTGACGAACGTGCTGCGCTACGAGTAGGGCGACGGCGGCTGACGCAGGGTCGCCGGGATCGTCAGCACCGCTTGCGCGCCTCAGCGAATCGCAGTTATGCAACGGAACGATACGCCAGGCGCGAAACTTTCGTACAATCAGAGGGACTGCCGAACACGACTCAATCGGTGAACGCTTCACGCACAGGGAGCTTGTATGAGCGCACGTCGTTTTCCTACGTTCGTCCTTATGACCCTTTTTCTCGCATTTTTAGTCGTCCCCACCTTCGCACAGGCGACGCCCACGCCGATTACTCTGGGTGAAAACCAGACCGCCGAAATTTCCGGCGAGAGCATTACG
This sequence comes from uncultured Chloroflexota bacterium, assembly GCA_937864975.1. GTDB lineage: Bacteria > Chloroflexota > Anaerolineae > Aggregatilineales > Phototrophicaceae > ZC4RG36. The sequence goes on from CALMDI010000155.1 coordinate 3,083, forward strand.
GCGGGATTCAGCCTGAGCGCCACCGCCGGACTGCCGGTCACCGTTCAGGTGTTGGGCGTCACGCCGGGGTTCGCGCCGGTGCTGCGCGTCCTCGACCCGCTTGGGACGGTCGTGCTGGAAATGGTCAATTCCGCCGCGGCAAGCTCGGTTCAGGTGCCAGTGATGCCCGCGCAAACAGGCACGTATCTGCTGGAAGTTTCCAGCGGCAACGGCAGCGGCGGGCAGTTCGTCATCAGCGTTCAGCCGAGCACCCTGCCAGAGCCGTTGCCCATTCCGCTCATCGTCGGGCAGGCAGTGCCGGGCAGCGTGAACGCGCAGGCATCACGCCAGCCCTACACGTTTAGCGCCGATCCCGCGCAGCCGCTGCTGCTGCTCGTCACCAGCGATCAGGCAAGCCGCGGTCCGTCCGTCACACTAAAGGATGCCTCGACCGGCGACGTTCTGGGCACGGGCAGCCTGCGGCTGATCGGTATTGTTTTCCGCGTTCCGGCAGGGAGTGCCAATTATCGCGCCGACATCGCTCACGGCGGCTCGGACGGCGCCGAGGCGTACACGGTGCTGCTGCAAGGCGACAACGCGCCGGCGGTGCCAGGCTCGGACGCAACTCCTGCGGCGACCCCCTCGCGGCTCACCTCGACCGGTCCGTGCGTCGTGGCATCGCTCGGCGGCGAACGCATTAACGTTCGCAGCGGTCCGAGCACGTCCTTTGCCGTCGTCGCGCGGCTGGAACCGAATCAGATTGGCACCGTAGTGGGCAGGCTTGGCGATAACTCGTGGTATCAAATCGACATCAACGGGGTCGTGGGATGGGTTGCCGCGTTCGTCGTCACGGTGGGGGGCGACCAGTGCGAGGGCGTGCCGATTCTCGCCGCGCCAGGCGCGGCGCCCGCGGCAACCGCCGCGCCCACTCAGCCCGCGCAGCCGACTGTGGCGCCCCCGCCTGACCAGCCCGCGCCCTCACCGACACCCTTCGGTCCGCCCGACCTGATAATCTCCTCGGTGCAGGTCGCCGTGGACGCGACGACGGGGACGGTCATCACCGTCACGGTCAGCAATGTGGGTACGGGCGTCGCCGGGGCAAACGAACTGCACGTCCAGTTCCCGAACTCGGACATTTCGCAGCGCGCTCTACCGGCGCTCAATCCGGGGCAGAGCACGACGCAGTCGTTCACCAACGCGGCATCCACCGTGGCGGGCAACTGGCAGGCAAACGTCGACGCGATTGGCGTCATCGCGGAGTCGAACGAAAGCAATAACAACGCGAGCGGCTCGGTTTCGTAGAAAGGCAGTCGCAAAAACTTAACACAGAGCAACAGAGGAACGGAAAAACAGAGGGCTTTTTTGCCCCTCACCTGGCACTTCGTGCCACCTGCGCGGGGTTCCCACCAACGGTGGGAACTTCGGTCGAACAAAGTTCGACCCGCTAAGCATCCCTCTCCCACAAGGGGAGCAGGACTTCAAAACCGCATTGCTTAAAACCCTCTCCCCACTCTGGGGAGAGGGTGGCACGAAGTGCCAGGTGAGGGGTTGTCACGTAATCCGACACCCATAGCCTTTAGTCCGTTAGCCCCCGGTTTATACGCCGCAGCAGCGGATAAGGGCGAGAGACTAATTTCGCCGCCGCCCGCGGCGTACCGGGGTCGAGTGCTCGCCGGGTTCCTCGTCGTCGGCGTATTCGTAGTCGTCATAGGCGGGTTCGAGAACAGGGGCAGGTTTCGGCGTTGGCTTCCGCTTCGGCACGCGCTGTAAGGGCGCTGCCTGCTGGCGGTACATGCGCCGGTAAAGCCAGATGCCGATCATGGCGGCGACGACCGACCAAGCGATGATGACGGTCAGCTTATCCCCGATGCTCGCGGTGGTTGACCAGATGGCGGCATTGCCCGCGCTGAACATGAGCAGGTGGAAGATGAACGCCGCGCGCTGCCGGAAGTAGAGAATCAACCCATGCGCGCAGAGGAGCGTCAGCCAGAATAACGTGTCAAACTGCCGGTCGAGCAGCGGCGCGTTGAGCGTCCAGATGTAGATGCTCCCGGCGATAAAGACGAGGATATGAAGCGCAAAAAGCTGGTGCCGGTTGAGAAGAATGCGCCGCCAGAGGGGAATACGGCGGTCGGTTCGGGAGGTCAAGGCTGCTTCTCCACGTCATGCCCCCTAGCGACGCTTCACTTTGGACGCAGTTTCCGGCTCTTCTTCAATCAACTCCAATAACTCGCCGTCCGAGGTCAGTTGCAGGCGGTCGACGGCGCGTTTGCGCTTCTCTTTCTGGAGCGCGTTTTCCAGCCGCTCGCGCTCGCGCTCGACTTCGCGTTCCAACGCGCCGCTACGCCCGTGGGCGACAAATGTATCCACGCCATGCGCGACCAAGCCCAAGCCCCATCCCCCGCTGGCGAGCAAGGCGACCGGAAAGCCGACGAGGTACCAGATGAGCACGTTAATCATGGCGTAGACGCTGAGGTGAATGAGAAATTCCTTGCGCTTGTTGTAGGGCTTCATCAGGCGTCCGCGCATCTCGTTGTAATCCGCGCGGCTTGCCGTTTCGCGCCAGTCGTCGCCATAAGTGGCGCGCATCTCGCGCCAGATCGATTGCTCCATGCGAATGGAAGGCGCGCCCGCTTTGAAGTAGGTGTCGATCGCATGTGCGACCACGCCCGCGCCCCAGCCGAAGGCGGTTGCCACGAGGAAAAAGCCGCTGCCTAGCATGAAAGATAGAACGCCCAAGCCCACGACAACCGCCGCGTAAATGGCGATGTGGATCAGGAAACCTTTGCGTTCTTCGAGCCGTTTTTCGACGCGGCGGCGCAGTTCCGACTCGGACTCTAAATAATCCTGGATCACCGTCGATCCCCCAATCGTGTCTCTCTAACCTATTGTACGCGGAAGCGCGTGAAAAGTTCTGAGCAGCCCGGAAACGAAATCAGGGGCGACTCATAGAAGCTCGCCCCTGATGCAAGCGCTGGCGAGTCGGCTAGATGTAGCCGTCGTAGCGTCGCTCTTCCTCGTTCCCGGCAGACATAATCTCGCCGTCGTCGGTCAGCAGGTAGCGCTCGTCGGAAAGCCGTTTACCGTCGGTTTTTGGCTTCTCATCCCAACCACCTTCGTCGTTTTTGCGTTTTCCCTGCGCGTCGTACTCATCGCTCGCGCCATGCCGGACGCGCGAGAACACCGCCGGGAAGATGAAAAAGACGAGGAAAAACGACCACCAGCCCAAGCGGCTGAACAGGATGAACAAGCCCACCATCAGCAGCAGGCTGATGATCCATCCATGTGTGCTGCGCCGTCCAAAGCCCCAACCCCATCCCATTGCGCCAGACTCCGTTCACTCGGATCGTTATCTTCCTATACGCATGGGCGCGCGGAAAGTTGTGCGGCGGGATCGAGATCGGATAATGATGAAGCGAGCAGGGGTTAACTTCTGGGCTTGCGTTTGCGCCGGAAGGGAGGATCGGCGTGTCGAATTTCGAGCAGGTCAATGACCACGTCGAGGACGGTCGTGATGAACAGGTAGACAATGCCAATCAGGAGCGAGGGGAGGATTAAGCCAATCACTCCCAGCGCGCGGCTGAGGGCGACGGAGAACACGAGCACGACGAAGCCAAGACTGCCAAAACCGAAAATCCGGTAGGCGCGATGGTAGGTCATCCATCCGCGGTCCTCGGTTGGGGGTTCGTGTGGGGTCTGAAACATCGCCTGCCCCTTTCGACGAACGATGCGCTAGACGCGCGTTACGTAGCTGCCGTCTTCGGTCTTGACGCGGATGACGTCGCCAACGCTGACGAACATCGGCACCTGCACCTCAAGCCCGGTTTCGGTTTTCACCTTCTTCACCGGGCTGTTGGCGGTATCGCCCGCGAAGCTGGAGTCCGCCTCGACCACCGCCTGATCCACTGCCAGCGGCAGTGTATAGTCGATGATCTCGCCCTCAAACGTGTTGAGGATAATCGTCATGTTTTCTTTGAGGTACTGCACGTCGTCCCCGAACAACTCGCGGCGTAACTGGGGCTGCTCGTAGGTTTCCGTGTCCATGAACGTCAGGAACTGACCGTCGTCATAAAGATACTGGACTTCAGTTTTCTCGACGGTGATGTCCTGAACGCGCTCGCCGGAGTTATAGGTGAATTCACGGATGACGCCGGTTCGCATGTTGCGTACCTGCACGCGAATGGTCGCGCCGCCACGTCCCGGCTTGTGGTGCGAGTAGTTGAGCACTTTCCAGATTTGACCGTCTTCGAGGTAGGTTGTCGCTTTGCGAAGCTGATTAACGTCGATCATGATGAACGGTGGTTCTCTTGGTGATCCTGGGAATAAATGAGGACGCCAGTATAGCAAATACGGGCGTCCTCGTGAAGTTCGATGCTAGAAGGAGCGGCTGGACTGGCTGGCGCCCGGCAGCGAGTTGAGGAATTCTTCGTTGTCTTCGCTGCGACGGAAGTTGTTGAGCAGCTGCTCGGTCGCGCCGACCGAACCGATTTCGGGGTCTTCCGCGAGGTGCGACCACATGCGCCGCAGTGTGTACACGCGCTGGAGAACGTCCGGTCCGAGCAGCAGTTCTTCGCGGCGGGTGGACGACTGCTCGATGTCGAACGCCGGGAAGATGCGGCGTTCCTGAAGCTTGCGGCTCAGGTGCAGCTCCATGTTGCCGGTGCCCTTGAATTCCTCGTAGATGACGTCGTCCATTTTGCTGCCGGTATTGACGAGGCAGGTGGCGACAATCGTCAGGCTGCCGCCTTCCTCGACGTTACGCGCCGCGCCGAAGA
>CALMDI010000156.1 GCA_937864975.1 uncultured Chloroflexota bacterium
GGGCTGAGGGCGCGGTTAACGCATGGCGATCTCACGGGATGACATTCTAAAGCGGCTGCGCGAGCAGGTGAGGGCCGGCAAGCCGAGCATTGGCACGGGCGCTGGAACAGGCATCTCCGCCAAATTCGCGGAGGCGGGCGGCTCGGACATCATCATTATCTACAACTCCGGGCGCTACCGCATGGCGGGGCGAAGCTCCCTCGCGGGCTTGTTCGCCTACGGCGACGCGAACGCGATTGTGATGGAGATGGCGGGCGAAGTGCTGCCGGTCGTGCGGCGGACGCCGGTGCTGGCGGGGGTAAACGGCACCGACCCGTTCAAGCTCATGCCTGTGTTCCTGAAGCAGGTGAAGGAGATCGGCTTTTCAGGCGTGCAGAACTTCCCGACGGTCGGCTTGTTCGACGGCGTGATGCGCGCGAACATGGAAGCCACGGGGCTTGGATATGATAAAGAAATCGAGATGATCCGCGCCGCGCACGATCTCGATCTGTTCACGTCACCCTACGTGTTCACCGTCGACGAAGCGCAGGCGATGACCCGCGCGGGGGCTGACCTGATCGTGGCGCACGTGGGGCTGACGACGGCAGGCTCGATTGGCGCGGCGGTCGCGCCCTCGCTGGACGGCGCGATTGACACGGTGATGGAGTTGGCAGACGCCGCGTGGAAAATCCGGCGGGACGCGCTGGTGATCTGTCACGGCGGACCGTTTGACGAGCCGGAAAACGTGGGCATCGCGCTCGCGCGAATGCCGGGGATCGCCGGGTTCTACGGTGCATCGAGCGCCGAGCGATTGCCGACCGAGCGGGCGATCAGGGCGCAGATCGAGGCGTTCAAGGCGCTCCGCATTGTACCGGTGCAGACTTAACAGCCATCAAAGGAGGTGCAGCGTTTCGACGCTTATAGAGCCTTGTTTTAACCGGACTCGCGCGCGGGTTCGCCTTTTCGCCTTCTCTGGATGAGACACTTTTTGCGAGGATGACCATGAAAATTTGTATGCATAACTGGATGCGCCCGGAACCCCTGGAAGTGACGCTCGAACGGCTGCACCGGCTGGGCTACGACGGCATCGAGATTATGGGCGAGCCGCGGAAGTACGACACGGCGGAAGTGCGGCGTATGCTCGACAAATTCCAGATCGAGTGCTGGGGGTCGGTCACCATCATGGTCGCCGGGCGCGACCTGATCCACGCCGACCCCTATTTCCGCGAGATGTCGCAGCAGTACGTTAAGGAGTGCATCGACCTGGTCAACGCGCTGGGCGGCAAGATTATCACGGTCGTTCCCAGTGAAGTCGGCAAGGTCGTCGCGATGGCAGACCCGGAGACGGAATGGGACTGGGCGGTCGAAGGATTGAAACGCATCGCAGACCACGCCAACAAAAAGAACGTCCGCATCGGTCTGGAACCGCTCAACCGCTTCGAGACGAACTTCCTCAATCGCCACGATCAGGCGCTGCGGCTGGCGGAAGACGTGGGCGAAGGCGTCGGAGTATGCCTCGACGTGTTCCACATCAACATCGAGGAAGCCGATCCGTTTCAGGCGATTCTAAACACGGGGGATAAGCTGGTCGATTTCCACGTCGCGGACACCGACCGCTATCCACCGGGGCATGGTCACTGGGACTGGCAGCGGACGATTGAGACGCTGAAGCAGGCGGGGTATAACGGGTACATCACGAGTGAGTTCGTCGTGCCTTTCGACCGCTCGCCGATCAAGGCGCATCTCACCGAGGCAGGTGAGGCGGGCGGTACGGAAGTGAGCGCGGCGGAATTGAAGTTTATCCGCGACCACGGCAGCGACGTGATGAGCGAGGCGCAGTACTCGAAATACGTCAAGGACACGATTGACCACCTGCGAGCCGCCGGCGCGTAAACCATGCCAACCGTTTTGCTGATCGGCACGCTCGATACGAAGGGACCCGAAACGGCGTACCTGCGCGACCGCGTGCGCGCCTATGGCTGCGAGACGCTGGTGCTCGATTCGGGAATCCTGGGCGAGGCAGTCGGCATCGAGGCGGATTTTGACCGCGCGACTGTGGCGCAAGCCGCCGGAGCGACGATTGACGCGCTGCGGAACGCCGGATCGCGCGGCAAAGCGGTCGAGGAAATGCTGAAGGGCGTGCGAATGATTGCGCTCACGCTGCACGCCGCCGGGAAAATTCACGGCGTGGCGTCGCTCGGCGGGGCGGAAGGCGCGGTGCTGGCGGCAGCGGCGATGAAAGCGCTGCCGCTGGGCGTGCCCAAGCTGATTGTGTCGCCGCTGGCGTCGGGGCAGCGCAAGTTCGCGCCGTTCATCGGCACGAAGGATATTCTCGTCATGCACTCGGTCGTGGATATTCTGGGCTTGAACCCGGTCAGCCGGACGGTGTTCGACAATGCCGCGGCGGCGATCAGCGGCATGGCGAACGCCTACGCGGCGCGCGGTATACCGCAGGCGGGCAACGGTCGGAAAGCCATCGCCGCGACGATGCTCGGCAATACCACGCGCCCGCTCATGCGCGTTCGCCCGCAGCTGGAGGACAGGGGCTACGACTTCGTCATCTTCCACGCCAATGGAGTCGGCGGTCCGGCGATGGAAGAACTGATCGCCCAGGACACGTTCGCGGGCGTGCTGGACTACACGCTGAGCGAAGT
>CALMDI010000157.1 GCA_937864975.1 uncultured Chloroflexota bacterium
CGGTCCTCGTCGGAACCGTAGATGGTGGACACCGCGTTCCCGGAGATGCACCCGTCGCCGACGAGCCAGCCGAGGTAGTGCGCGAACTCGTCACTCCACTTCTCGGGCAGGCGCATCGACAACGACGTGCGCTCCCCCTTCTCGAAGTACGTGGCCGGCTCAGTGGAAACCGGCAGCCGCTGATCGGCGCTCACGGCGGGCGCCGGCACGTTGAGCACCTTGACCTCGTCGGCGCCGGTGAGGTCCTTGGCCTCGACGTAGCCACGGTTGACCGTGAAGACCCGATGGTTCGGCGTGCAGCGCAGCTCCATGCCATTGTCGAAGCGAAGCCTCACGATCTCGTTGAAGCCGGTGATCATGAACGCCTCAGGCGAGGTGATCTCGACTTGCTCGGCGGGTGACTCCTCGTTCGTCGCGTCGTGCGTGTACACGCCGAACGTCTCGCCCAGGCGGGCCCGGTCGATCAACTCGTCGAAGCGGATGAGCCCCTTGTCGGTGTGCACACGTGCGTCGCCGGGGAAGCAGGGGTTCGACGCGTTGATGCGGCCCGTCGACGCCGCGGTGTGCCACTTGTTGATGGTCGTGTCGAACTGCATGCCGGGGTCCGCGCACTCCCAAGCTGCGGTGGCGATCTGGCGGAACAGCTCGCGCCGCCACTGCGTCAGTTGGGCGAACAGCAGGTCGGTGATGGGCGCTTTCTTCGCCTTCCTGCCGTAGCGCTCGGCAACCGCGTCAATCGCGCGCGCCTGCATGGCGGGCTTCGACAGCAGCCACAGGTCGTCAAAGCCGCGCTCTTCGGCGTACTGCTCCCACGGGATGGTGAGGAAGCGCGCCTGTTCGGGGTCGCGGGTTTCCCACTCGGCGTTGAAGACGAGGACAGCTTCAAAATCGGTCAGCACCGCCCAGGTCACGCCGCGCAGGTAGGAATAGTTCATCGCCTGCATCATGTTTTCGGGGCGGGTCAAATCCTCGCGGATGCGCTTGGTTTCGAGGTAAAACGCCGGAACGCCGTTGAGATAAAAGCCGAAGTCCACGAAGCCGCGCGAAATCTGCTCCTCGGCGCTGAACTCGGCGGGGTTTTCGGTGTCCCAGCCGAGGGCGCGAAAGAGGGGCAGAATGAAATAGTGGCGCGTCTGGTCTTCGTTGTAGCCGTCGCGCTCGCGCGGGGGCGTGGCGCGGTAGCGTTCGACCAGGGCGGCGATCTGCTGGCGGGCGGTGTCGCGGTCGGTCATGAGCGTCCTCGGCGCGGATAGCTTTCAGCGATCGGCTTTCAGCTTTCAGCTAAAAGCCAGGACAAAAGCTTAACACAGAGCAACTGGGTATCTAGGGACGCCGGGGGCTGAAGCGCCCCGGCTGCAATAGAAGCATTTAAGCCCACTGAAGGGGCTTTTAAGACCCATTGTTGCCTTTTAGCCCCTTTAGTGGGCTTACCGTATTTCTCATCAGCCGGGGCGCTTCAGCCCCCGGCGTCGCACGAAACCACAGTTGTTCTCCATTAACACTTTTGTCTTGTTTTTAGCTGATCGCTGACCGCTAGACAGCGTCCGGGCGGTCGACGAAGGCGGCGAGCGCGTCGATGGAATACTGCATCAGCAGCCACAAATCGCCGTTGGGCAGGTCGGTCAGGGCGGGGTCGGGGCGGGGGATGCCCGCCAGCGTCAGGCAGACGTCGGTCAGGGCGCGTTCGTGGCGAGTACGCATCCGGCTGAAATAGGCAAGCGCGCGATGCACGTCGCCGTCGGCGTGAACCATGCGCTTGTCGTCCGCCGAGGTGTAGTAATAGGAATAGCGCCAGCCGCGATGCTCCGCCGCCAGCACGGCAAGCTGCTGCCGGACGTAACGCAAAACTTCGAGCAGGTAAAGGTAGTCGGCGGTGACGGTCGGATCGCGCGTGACGAGGAGTTGTTCGAGCAGCGTTACGTACTGATCGACCCGCGCGAGCCGCTTGCGGTATTCGTTGTTTACCCGCCAGAGCAGGTCAATCGCCTCCATACCTGTATCACAACCCTGTAACGACGCACCTCAATATCGCCATTGTAGCATACGATGGATAACAAACCGATGAATCCGTCCGCACACGATTAGAACTTTTGTGCTAAAATCAGGATATTCGCACGAGAAAAGTATGGTATGCTAAAGGAACCGCTCGACGGGGAGCCAGCGACTATTCTGGCGCAACGCAGCCCAATGCCCCGCCGACAAAGCGCCTGAACCCCCGGTCACATCGGGGCAAGCCTGCGGGAAGTCAGTCGTGAATCAGGTGTGTCATGGGTAAGTACGACGACGGTTACGAAGACGAAAACGAGAACCAGGACGACAGCTACGATTTTTTGAATCTGCCCGATGATGACGCGCGCGACGAGACGGACGGCGACGGCGACGAAGACGAGCCGCCACGCCGCTCCTCGTTCAATCCGCTGTCGTCCGGCAGCCGTCCGACGCCGCCGCCCTCGTCGGGCAACCGATTTGGCGATGCCTCCCGCCTGCCGGGAAATTCGGGCGCGCCGCGTCCGCCCGCCGGTGGATCGAACGCGCCTGTCCCTCCCCGATCCCCTTCCGGCGGCGCGCCGACGCCGCCCGGCGGCTCCAGCTTTCCACGTCCGAACCTGCGTGAAAGCGGCGCGTTCAACCGTCCCGCGGCTCCAGGTGGACCGCCTTCGGGAGCGCCCCGCCCCTCCGGCAATTTCAGCAGTCCCGCGCGTCCAACGTCCGACAGCGGCAGGAAAGACGACAAGCCTGCCACCCCCGCCGGCTTTGGCAGCCGGTTTGGCGGCGGGCGCGACGACGAGCGCGACGATAAGCCTGCGCCCAGAGAAGAAAAGTCCAGTGGATTTGGCGGCTTCGGCGGGCGCGACGACGACAAAAAGGACGACAAGGGCGCCAGGGGCGGCGGTCTCGGCGGATTGACCAACCGCTTTGGCGGCGGCGACAAGAGCGATAAACCCGCCACGCCGAAGTCTGCGAACAAGGATGACAAAGGCGGCGGTCTCGGCGGACTCGCCAACCGCTTTGGCGGTGGGGGCAAGCGTGACAAACCCGCTTCCGGCGAAAAAGGGGG
>CALMDI010000158.1 GCA_937864975.1 uncultured Chloroflexota bacterium
AACGACGCGCCACCCGGGAGGCCGGCCGACATCACCTTCGTGGCCCGGACCATCGCCGCCGTCTTCCAGTCACCCTCGCCGCCGAAGCCGTAGCCGTCGGCCATCAGGCGCTGGACGGCGAGGCCGGGAAGCTGGGTGAGGCCGTGGAGGTCCTCGAAGGTGTCGGTGAACGCGATGAACGAACCGCCGTCGAGGAAGCGGCGGAGCCCGAGCTCGATCCGGGCCGCGTCACGGAGGCTCTCCGCCCGGTCGCCCCCGGGCCGGAGCTCGGGCACGACGTCGTAGTAGCCGAGGTACTCCTCGATCAGCCGGTCGACGTCGGCGCCGCCGGCGTCGTCGACGAGTCGGGCCAGGTCGCCCACGCCCCAGGTGTTGACGCTGAACCCGAGCCGGCGCTCGACCTCCACCTTGTCGCCCTCGGTGACCGCGACACCGCGCATGTTGTCCCCGAACCGGGCGACGCGACCAGTCGCCCAGTCCTGCCGGGCGCAGGCAGCCCGGGTCCACGAGCCGATCTCCTGCTGGACTCGGTCGTCCTCCCAGTGTCCGACGACGACCTTCCGCTCGAGCCGCAGGCGAGCACTCAGGAACCCGAACTCGCGATCACCGTGCGCGGCCTGGTTCAGGTTCATGAAGTCCATGTCGATCTCAGCCCACGGAATGTCGCGGTTGTACTGGGTGTGCAGGTGCAGCAGCGGCTTCGCGAGCGCCGACAGCCCGCCAATCCACATCTTGGCGGGTGAAAACGTGTGCATCCAGGTGATCAAGCCAATACAGTTCGCGGCGGCGTTGGCTTCCAGGCACAGACCACGAATTTCTTCGGGCGTGGTCAGGACTGGCTTAAAGACAACGCGCACCGGAATTGTCGGCGAGGCGTTCAGCGCCCCGGCGATTTCTCGCGAATGGGCGGCGACTGCTTCAAGTGCTTCGTGTCCGTAAAGGTGCTGGCTGCCGGTCACAAACCAGACTTCGTAGACGCTCAAATCAATCATCATGGTTTTCTCATCTCGACGCTGACGAGACGCAGCGTGACAATCTGATATGGCGTTATTTCTATCGTCACCTGATTACCTTCGATTTCCAGCGCCCGCTCATCAGCTTCGAGCAAGTTGCAGTGATACGCCGCGGCTAACGCAAATCCCGCCGTCAACGTCACGCTGCCCCGCTGACGCTGGTTTTCGTACAGACGAACGATCAGTCCGTTCCCATCTTCCGCGCGCTTCACCGTCTCGACGATGACGTTGGGCGCGGACACCGAGACCAGCGAACCCGCCATTTCCGCTGTAGACGTGCCTCCGCGGACGCGCCTCAGAAGCAGGGGGTTGTTCAGGTCATAGGCGGCGGGCACGACGCCTTCGCGCCAGTTCCCCGGATGCGGCAGCAGGCTGTAAACCATCATCTGCTCCCCCTGATCGGCATTCGGATCGGGGCTGGTCGCGCTCTTGAGCAGACTCAGCCGGAGAACGTTGTCGCGAACGTCGTAACCATATTTGCAATCGTTCAGCAGCGCCACCCCATAGTCGCCCTCGCTCAAATCTGCCCACTTGTGCGCGCACGTCTCGAAGCGCGCCCATTCCCACGACGTGTTGCGGTGGGTCGGGCGCTCGACGTTGCCCCACTGCACGTCAAAGGTTGCCGTCGGGCTTAAAACGTTCACCGGGAACGCCGCCTTCAGCAGCGTGTGCTGCTCGCGCCAGTCGATCCATGTGTCGAAGTCGATACGGCGGCTGTCGCGTGTGAGCGAAATTGTCTGCCGAATCCGGCTGCGGCGATAGCGCCGCGTGATCTCGACCGACGCGCGCAGCGGACCCTGCTCGCTAATCGTGACGCCCTCGACGCCTTCCAGCTTTTCCATGCGGTCTTCGTAGAAAATGTCGATGTCCCAGGCGTCGTAATTCATGGGACGGTCTTCGAACGCGAGCAGCGCGTTCGCCTGCGCCTCCGGCGGTAACACTTCGCGCCCGACCTTCTTATCGTAAATGCGCGTGATGTCGCCCGACGCGCTGATCTCAACGCGCAGCAGCGCATTTTCGAGCACGATGGCGCCGCCGGCTTGCGTGGCGGTTGGCGCTCCCGGCGTTGCCGGTCGCGCGCCGGCGCCTTCGCGCAGGGCGACGACCGAATACGGTTCAAGATCGGGGATTTCGACCAGCGTGCCGCCGCTCACCGCCTGCGCGGCGAGGACGCTGCCCCGCGCGTCCATAAGCAC
>CALMDI010000159.1 GCA_937864975.1 uncultured Chloroflexota bacterium
AAGAGCGCTATCCCGGCACGCTGATGCTGGCGGAAGCCAACCAGTGGCCCCAGGATTTGCTGCCCTACTTTGGCGACGGTGACGAGCTTCAGGTGTGTTTCCACTTCCCCATCATGCCGCGCCTGTTCATGGCGCTGGCTCGGCAGGATCGCACGCCGGTGGTCGACATTCTTGCCATCACGCCAGAAATCCCCGAAGGCTGCCAGTGGGCAACCTTTCTGCGAAATCACGACGAGCTAACACTGGAAATGGTCACGCCCGAAGAGCGCGAGTTCATGTGGAATCACTACGCGCCCGACTTCCGCCAGCGGTTGAATCTCGGTATCCGCCGCCGGCTGTCGTCGCTGCTCGACCACGACCGGCGCAAGATCGAATTGATGAACTCGCTGCTGTTCACGCTGCCGGGCGCGCCCGTCCTCTATTACGGCGACGAGATCGGCATGAGCGATAACGTGTCGCTGCCCGACCGGAACGGCGTCCGCACGCCCATGCAGTGGACAGACGAAACGAATGCCGGGTTTTCAGGCGCTCCGCCGGATCGCCTGTATCAAAATCCCCTGCGTAATCCAAGCTTCGGCTTTCAGGAAATTAACGTGCGCTCGCAGATGGCAAATCCGGACTCGCTGCTGAACGTCATGCGCGTGATGATCCACGCGCGCAAAGCGCTGACCGTGCTGGCGAAGGGCAAGCTGGAATGGATTACAGACACGCCGCTCAACGTCCTGGCATTCCATCGGCGTGACGACAATCAACACGTCGTCGCCCTGCACAATCTGTCGGATGGAACGCACATTGTGCGGCTCGAAGGCTTCGAAGACCTCAAGGATGTGCTCAACCCGGACGCAGCGGTGGGCGAGTACGTCTCCCTTCCGCCGTATGGCTATCGCTGGTTCGCGGACGAAGCGGTGACGATTGATCTGCCGGACATTCGCGTGCCGAGCCTCGAACGTAGCGAATAGCGGTCAGCTTTCAGCTAAAGACGAAGACAAAAGAGTTAACGCAAGGAGGCAAGGAAGCAAGGGCGCAAAGAAAAATTTCCTCTGCGTCTTTGCGCCCTTTGCCCCTTTGCGTTAAGCAGTTGAATTGGCTTTTAGCTGAAAGCTGACCGCTGACCGCTGACAGCTATCCAAAGCGGCGGTTGGCGAGGACGCGCGAGTTCAGCAGCGATTCGACGTCTTCGAGGCGCGCCGCCACGATCAGGTCAAACCACACGTTGGGATATTTCTCTCGAATGGCGGCAGTCATCGTCTCGACCAGGTCGGGCGGCGAGATGACCGTCACCGCGAGGCTGCTCTCGTAGGGGATCACGTCGATCAACTCGGCGCGCGTCGTCACCATCGGGCGGAAGGTGTTCCAGTAGGACTGCGCCGTCTCGAAGAACCAGAGCGGATCCAGCCCCGGCGCGAGCAAGATCATATGATTTTCTGCCTGTCCCTGAATCGGACCGGGACCGATCAGCGGAGTTCCATCCGGTCCGAGCGGCAGCGGCGAGAACCCTCCCTGCATCACTTCCAGCGCCGGAACGTCGCGCAGGATGGGCGCGACCCCGGCAAGACGGTTGATCGCCGGAACGTTCGTGCCGTTGAAGTAGTATTCGTCCTCTTTCCAGAGCGTGACCCCGAAGAACCAGGGCGGCGCGACCCGCGCGATCCACTCGAACATCGCCAGCGTCGCTTCCGCGTGGCTCTGCTCGTTATAGGGCGGGTAGCGGTTATCCTGCTGGTGCGAACCCTCTCGAAAGGGCCAGATGCCGCCTTCGGTGCCGACTACCGGGATCGCCTGCGACCCCCAGATTTGCGCGCAGCGCTCGTTAAACATGCGCCCCATCGCCAGCAGCCCGTTCGGGTCGCCGTTCGGCGTCAGGTCGGTGCCGCCGTAGACCGTGCGCCCGGAATCATTCGCCTGGCTGATCGGGTCATAGGGATATTCAAAGTGCCAGCCGGGCTGGCTCGCGTTCTGCTCGTTCGGCGGGCGGGCGCTGCGCGCACCCCCGCCAGGTCGCTCCTGATAGAAGTGATTCAGAATGTAGGGGTGCGTTGCCACGAACATGCCGCTGGACAGAATGTTCTTGAAGCGGTCGTAGTGTCGCTCCGCCAGATAATTCAGCCAGGCGTCCATCCAGCGCACAGAGGCATATTTCGGATGATCGCTCTCCGCCAGCGGCGGGAAGCCGGGATAGCAGCCGAGGCTCAGGACGTACTCCGCGAAGTTGAGCCAGTTGTCCATCAGCGGGTAGATGGTGGTCGCCGCGTCGCGCCAGTCGGGATCGACGCCCGCCCACTCGACGCCGAGGTTCGGCTCGTTCCAGAACTCGAACCATTTGACGCCCGCGTTGGCATACGCCGCCACCTGATCGCGAATGCCGCGATCCATCGGACCCGCGCCCCAAGCCGCGCGGTACGGGCGCAAAATCGGCGTGATGTTCCGTTCGAGGAACAGGCGCGAGTCGTCAATGTATTCGTCGCCGGAAGCGATCAGCTTGACCCAACCCATCCGCGGTCGCGTCCACCGCTCGATTTCCAGCGGCGTAATCAGGATGCGCTGGACGTGCAAGCCGCGCGGGTTGCGCGACCATTGGTAATCGCTCAGCCGCACGGTTACGAGCCTCCGACAATCGGACCGGGGGTCGGCAGAATAGGCGCTTGGGGCACGACTTCCGCGGGCTGCGTCGGCATCGGCATAGGAGCGGTGGGCGACGGCGTCGGCGTCTGGGTGACAAAGCCGGCGGGG
>CALMDI010000160.1 GCA_937864975.1 uncultured Chloroflexota bacterium
CGGTTCAGGGGCGCTGCCGCATGAACGAGGTCTGCAAGGTTGCTTATGCCCCCACACGCACGCTGCACGACGATTTCACACGCGCCGACTGGCACCGGCAGCGTGATCGGTGGGGCGTCCTCGACGGGATTTGCGCGGCGGATCAGGCGGATGGGATGGCAGTGCTCACGGCGACAGTCACGGAAGATCAGGTTGCCAGCGGAGCCAACTACTGCGCGCTGCCGCTCATCGATCCGCTCACGCGCACCGGGGGCACGACGCTGAACACCGTCGGCGGGTTTGGGGCGACGATCCGCCTCGACGAGCCGACCGACTTAGCGGCGGAAATCGACCAGGGACTGGGACTTTCCGAAGCCGCGGGGGCGTGGTGGACGTTCTGCGGCTTGCGGCGCGTCGAGGGCTTTGCCTACGCCGTGTTCGAAATGGCGGAGCAGGAGAACAACATGTATGAACTGCTTTCGCTGCGCGCGCCGACCGATCCGGTTCGGTTCCGGCTTCAGGTCGTGGGCGATGCCGAAGCGGTCGAATGTTGGGTGGACGAGCAGCTTCTGGGCAGTATGGCGCTTACGGACGCCGACGTGACGCCGGAAACGGTCGTTTTACGCACCATGAATTCCAATTATCCGGCGGGCACGACCTCCACCCGCTTCGACGAGGTTTACGTCTGGTCGCCTTCCGATTAGCGAGAGGGGCTTGCCGGCTCAGAGGTCATAGCCGCATACCGTGACGGCGGGTTCGCAGAAGCCCTTGAAGCGGCGTCCGTTCTCGACGCTGAACGTATCCAGCCACCAACGCTCGGACTCCGGCAGGCGTATCACGTCACGCGGCGATGGACAGCCCGGATCGGGGCTAGGCTCGGTAGCTCCCTCAAGCTGGTACGCGAAGCACCGCCCGGTGACGTTCCGTGCGCTGCTCCCGCTCAGGTCAAAGTCTGCGGCGATGCTGTGGATGAGGTCGTCCTGCACGAGCGTCAAATCGGGCAAATTGCCGACAAATCGCACCACGAGCCAGCTATCGTTTCGCGTGATGTAGACGCCGGTGACTGCCTGAGTCGGTCGCGCCGTCGCCATCGGCGGCTCGGTCAGCGCGGGCGTTAGCTCCGGCGTATCCGTCGGGGCGGGCGTCGACGTGAGAGTTTCGGAAGGACGCTCTGTCGCCGTCGCGAGCGCGGAAGTTGCGGCGGGACGGGCGGGACAGTTGGAGAGCTGCACGCCAATGCTGCACCATAACTCGAACAGCGGGGTTCCGGGGGACGTGTTCAGAAAGCCGCAGACCGCGACGACGAACGCCGCGATGGCGACCATTTCGCCCAGACTCAACCGCCTTCTGCCCTGACCCTCGCCCTTCCCATCCGTCATGGCGTCGCTCATCCAAAACGAACCGCAAGCCGGTCGAATTCTGCCGTTTCACTGCTATCCCTCAAACAGCGAGGGAGCGCTTGGTTACGCGCCCTGCGACTCCAGATGTTCCGCGCGAAGCGTCGCGTACTCCTGCTGGAAGCGTTCCAGCATTGCCTGTTTTTCGTCGTCGGGCAGAAAGCTGGCGCGCACCGCGTTAAGCGCCAGCTTTTCAAGCGCTTCGATGGAGAAGCCCAGGTCGCGTACGATAGCATGATATTGATCGCTGAGGGTGGTCTTAAACAGCGCGGGCATATCCGAGCCAATCGTGATCGTCACACCATCGTCCACCAGCTTCCGCAGCGGATAGTCGGCATAACCCGCAATTTTCTTGAGCTTGACCGGACGTACCAGCGACAAATCTAGCGGAATTTGCTGCGCGACCAGCGTGTTCAAAATGTCCTGCGACTCGGCGGCGCCCCACCCATCGGCGATCCGGCTTGGCAGCAGCGCTTCGATTACCTTCTGAATACCGTCCGCGCCTTGCAGTTCGCCCGCGTGAGGCACGCGCGGCACGCCCTTTTTCTCGGCGGTCTGGAACGCCCGCTCGAACTGTCCCACAGGCTGCGCGCCTTCTTTGCCAACCAGTCCCAGCGCGACGATGTTGCTCTTGCGCGCGGCGACAGATGTAGCGTAGCGCACGTAATCGTCGGCTTTGCGCGGCTCATCGCGCGGCACGCCCAGA
>CALMDI010000161.1 GCA_937864975.1 uncultured Chloroflexota bacterium
CTTTGTGAACGACGGGCGATGACACCAGCGGCTTGTCGGTGCGGAATTTCCATCGTTCCTTGCCGGTCTGGCAGTTGATCGCATACAGATACCCGTCTGCCGAACCGGCGTAGACCAGCCCATTACGGACGACAGGCGATGAGATCACGGGTCCGGCGGTGCGGAAGCGCCAGGAGCTGTAACCGTTGCTGGAATCGAGGGCGTAGAGATAATGATCCGACGAGCCGACATACAGGATGCCTTCGGCGTCGACGGTCGGTGACGAGATAATCCCACGCTTGGTACGCAGGCTCCATTTGCGCGAGCCGGACAGCTCGATGCCGATGATCTCGCCCGCCTCCGAGCCGACAATAATCAGGTCGTTGGTGACGAAGGGACGACCGCGCACCGGACCGCCCGTGTCGTATGCCCAGAGATAGCGCCCGTTCATGGCGTTCAGGCAGTACAGCTTGCCATCATCGCTGCCGAAAAAAGTATGGTCGTGGGCAATTCGCGCCGTGCCGCGAATACGATCTTTCGTTTGGTAGCTCCACTGCACGCGCCCGGTGCGAATGTCCAGCGCGTAGAACCAGTTGTCTTCCGAACCGATCAGCACCATGCGCGCGGCGGGGTCGACCGCCGGGGATGCCGCGATACCGCCGTCCGTCGGGCGTTTCCAGACAAGCTCGCCGTTCTCCACGTTAATCGCCCACACGTTCGTGTCGTAGGAGCCGACGTAAACGACATCGCCCTGGATCGTCGGACCCGACCGGATTTCGTCTTCCGTCTTGAACGTCCACTTGGGCTGAATCGAGCCGGTAGTCGGAAAGTCCTCGAAGAAGTCGGTCACGCCGCCGGAATGCGACGGTTTGCTGGAAGTAGCAAAGCTGAAATCGAACGGGCGATAGCGCAGCTCCTCAAGCGCCGCTTTCATCTCGTTGCAATCCTGGAAGCGGTCGCTGGCGTTGAACGATAACGCTTTTTCCACGATTTCAATGAGGCGAGGAGGCGCCTTCGGGTTGATGGAGACAATCGGGCGCTCGTTGAAACTGAACGGCGGTTCCAGCCGCGGGTCGCGGCGCGTGAGCACGTGATGCAGCGTCGCGCCGAGGCTGTAAACGTCGCTCACGGGAGTCACGTCGCCTTTGTACTGCTCCGGCGCGGAATAACCCTCGGTGCCGATCATCGTGTGCTTGACGCCGCTGACGAATGTCTTGGCGATGCCGAAGTCGATCAGGCGGACTTTGCCCCGGCTGTCGATCATGACGTTGGAAGGCTTCATGTCGCGGAAGATGATCGGTTCCGGCTCGTGACCGTGCAGGTAATTCAGCACGTCGCACAGGTCGATGCCCCACTCGACGATCTTTTCAATCGGCAGCTCCTTCGTTTTCTGAAGCAGAAGCTCCAGATCGCTGCCGTTGACGTATTCCATGACCAGATACGCGCGGTCGTTCTGATCAAAGAAATCGAAGATCTTCGGAATCGCCTGGTGGCTGAGAGTCGCCAGAATGTTGGCTTCACGCTGGAACGTCTTCATCATCGACGCGCGCAGGGCAGGATCGGTTGCCATCGTCAGCATTTCCTTGACGGCAACCAGGCGATAGGCGTCGGGAAAATTGAGGTCGCGCGCCTGATACACCGTGCCCATGCCGCCGCCGCCGAGCACGCCCAACACTTTATAGCGCCCCAGGAGAACCGCGTTAACTTTCAGCGCGCCAGCGTTAAAGCTGTCGCTCTCCATTCCGGCAAACTGTTGCGTTTCGGTCATCGTGATGCCCTAAAAGCTGCGAGTCTGTGGGTCACAGGGAGCGAAGGCTGAAGATCACTTGAAATAGTATAGTGAAGCTGAGACAATACCGCAATTGAACGTCGATGAAATGTAAGAGCCTGAGTCTCAACCTGTGAATGCTTCGTTTCCACTGTCACTTTACCTGCACATTCCCTTCTGCGGAACCAAATGCACGTATTGTGCCTTCAACACTTATACTAATTTAGAAGCGCTCGTAGAACCCTTTACCTTTGCCCTCGCACGCGAAATCGACATCGTCGGGCAGAGCCAACCGGGACAGCCGGTTCACACGATTTTCTTCGGCGGCGGCACTCCAAGCCTGCTCTCGCCTGAACAGGTGGCGCGTCTCCTGTCGGCGGTACGCCGCGCTTTCGTCCTGCTCCCCGATGCGGAAATCTCGCTCGAAGCCAACCCGAACGACATCACACGTGATTATCTCACCGCGCTCCGGTCGCTCGGCGTCAACCGCCTCAGCATCGGGATGCAGTCCGCCATCGAGAGTGAGTTGCAGCTTTTCGCGCGGCGGCATGACAACGACGCGGTCGTGCGCGCCGTCTCGGCGGCGCGGTCCGCAGACTTCGACAACCTCAACCTCGACCTTATTTACGGTGTCCCGCACCAGACGCTTGCCAACTGGGAAACGACGCTGCGGCAGGCGCTCGCGCTCAAGCCGGAGCATCTGTCGCTCTACGCGCTCGGCTTAGAGGACGGCACGCCGATGAAGGCGTGGGTCGAGCGTGGGCGCCTGCCCGCGCCGGACGACGACCTCGCGGCGGATATGTACGAGCTGGCGACCGACGTGCTGGCGAACGCAGGCTACGAGCAGTATGAAATCAGCAACTGGTCGCTGCCGGGGCGCGCCTGCCGCCACAACCTGCAATACTGGTACAACCAGCCCTACGCCGGCGTCGGTCCCGGCGCGCATGGCTTCGCGGGCGGCGTCCGTTACGCGACGGTGCTTTCGCCGCGAAAGTACATCGACGTTTTGAACGACGCCGAAGTCAGCTACCCGTTTCCTTACACGCCCGCCACGGAACAGGCGGAGGTGGTGGAACGGGACACCGAGATAGCCGAAACGCTCATCATGACGCTGCGGCTGATCCGCGAAGGCGTGCGCCGCGACGACTTCAAAACCCGCTTCGGCAGCGACCTGCTCGACCTTCACGGCGACACCATCGAACGCTTCTCGCGCACCGGGCTGCTTCACGTGGACGACGAGCGCGTGCGGTTGACACAGCAGGGTAGGCTGCTGAGCAATCTGGTCTTTCGCGAGTTGGTATAGGCGCGATTTTAAAGAGCGTGGGGCGAGTTTAGATGTCAAGCTGGATGCCACGCTACCTCTTGTCAACTCATGCATTAAACGAACTAAAGCGGCGAAATGTGCCGATGATGGTTTTAGATATGGTATTGACGGAGCCACAGCAGATTCTATCTGAGAAATTTGGGCGTAAAGCTTACCAGTCGCTGATTGAAATCAACGATGGTAAGCAGGCTGTGCTTCGTGCTATCGTAGAGGAAGGCAATCCATTAATTGTTGTGACGGTTTACTACACGACGAAGGTCAATAAATACTGGAGGTAAGTGATGAGAATTCATTACGATCCCAACGTAGATGCGATGACAATCGAACTTGCAGAATCCGCAGTTGCTGACAGCGATGAGGTCGCGCCCGGTGTCATCGTGGATTTGGACGCCGAGGGTCATGTCATCGCGATTGAAATTCTGGATGCGGGTAAGTTCGGGCGAAACGTTCGTGACATTCACTACCAGATCCTGACGGGCGAGACCGAGCGCGAATAATTTTCGTCGTCGAATTTACCGCCTTTCGCGATGCCGCGTGCTGGCGAAAGGCGCTCGGTCGGGATATCGTTGTGGGTGTGAATCCCCTCAACTCATGAAAACACAGGAGCAGCCGAATGGCGCAAGGGGCGATAGTTTCGATTCCCGACTCGCATAAAGACCTGCTGGTTGGTCGCGTCTATCCTGTTCTGGTCACGATGATGCCCGATGGACAGCCGCAGGCGCAGGTGGTATGGGCAGATTTAGACGGCGACCACGTGATGATTAACACCGAGCGCAGCCGCCAGAAGTCGCGCAACATGGAGCGCAATCCGAAAGTCACGCTCATCTGGGTTGACCCCGATGACCCGGATCGCTTTATCGAGATACGTGGCGTGATCGATTCAATGACTGACGCGGACGGCGTGGAAATGATCGAGCGGCTGGCGCAGAAGTACGACGGCACCGCCTATTTCGGCGGGCGTGTCGCGGAAAGCCTGAGAGACGTGCAGCGGCGCGTGACCGTTCGCGTGCGCCCCACGCGCATCGTCACCAGAGGGTAATAGAGTCTCTTTTAAACGCGCATCAGCGGCGTTGCCTGCAGTTCGGCAATCGTGCGCGCACCACTGCACAACATGGCGATACGAACCTGCGCGGTCAGTTCGCGCACAAGCTGTTCAGCGGCTTCGGTCGAATGGTCGGCGGCTTTGAGGAACGGTCCCGCCAGCCCGCCCGCGCTCGCGCCGAGCGCGATGCACTTGGCGATGTCGATCCCGTCGCGCAAGCCGCCGCTGGCGATGACCGGCAGCCCCGCCGCTCCCCTGACCGCGTACTGCACGGCGTCGGCGGTCGGGATACCCCAGTCCGCAAATGAAGCGGCGACCCGCGCGTGAAATGCCGTCGGCGCGCGGTGATATTCGACCTCGCTCCACGACGTACCGCCCGAACCCGCCACGTCTATCGCCGCCACTCCTGCGTTCGCCAGGTTGCGAACGTCGCGCTCTGAAAATCCCCAGCCGACTTCTTTCGCGATGACAGGTACTTTCAGCACTTTGCAGACCTCTTCAACTTTCGCCAGCAGCCCCGCGAAGTTGGTGTCGCCTTCGGGCTGAACGGCTTCCTGAAGTACGTTGAAATGCAGAATCAGTGCGTCGGCGTCGATCATGTCCACGGCGCGTCGGCAATGGTCGGGTCCATACCCGTAATTGAACTGCACCGCGCCGAGGTTCGCCAGCAGCAGAATGTCGGGCGCGACGTTGCGAACCTGATACGTGTAGGCAAGCTCAGGATGCTCGATGCCCGCGCGCTGCGAGCCAAGCCCCATGGCGACGCCGGTTGCCTGCGCCGCTTCAGCCAGACGCTGGTTCAGTTGATAGGCGAGATCGGTGCCGCCTGTCATCGAGGAGATCAGGATAGGCGCGTTCAGCGTTTTGCCGAACAGGGTGACACGGCTGTCTACGTCACGCAGGTCGATCTCCGGCAGAGCCTGATGCATGAAACGATAGTGTTCCAAGCCGGTTGATAGTCGGGGAAACTGCACATCTTTTTCGAGGTTAATCCGAATGTGTTCTGTTTTGCGATTTTCGATGGAGGGCGACTCTGAATCCGTGACTTTCGACATCGGCGGGTGTTCCTTATGCTAGGCAGGGGCGAATCCTACCGGATGCGCTGCCGCCGTGTCAACAACGCTCCGGCGCGCCCACTGGCATGGCGTTGCAGAATCGGTATAATGAGTCTCCTGTAACCTGACGTTGGCAATTTCCCCTGAATACGGGAGGACTACACATGGCATCAACTGAAGAACGGGTGAAGAATATCGTGGTCGATCTGCTTGGCGTGGATGCTGACCGCGTCGTGCCGAGCGCGCGCTTCCGCGAAGAGCTGGAGGCGGATTCGCTCGACCTCGTGGAATTGATTATGGCGTTTGAAGAGGAATTCGGCGGTGAGATCACCGACGAAGACGCTCAGAAAATTACGAGTGTTGGCGAAGCCGTAACCTACATCAACACGCATATGGGCGGCAGTTCGTAACCCGCGTCGCGCTATGCTTTGCGCCTTTCAGGAGAGTAGCTCGTCTCGCGCGACTACTCTTTTTGTTTGCCTGTTTCCCGAAATAGCGCCACGGTGTAGGCAACAAATGCGATGACTTCGACCGCGAATCCGATGCCGATGCCCGCGCGAAGCTGAAAGTCAGCGAACAGCGGGTACGCGCCCGCCATTCCGGCGGTAGAGCTAAGCAAGCCGAGGATGGCAGTTCCGAGCGCCGCCGCGTTTCGCGCCCGCGAGGAAAGTCGCGCCGCCGCCAGCCCGCCGACCAGCGTGACCGCCGCGAGGCTAAATTGCTGGCGGTAATTGGGATCGCCTGACGCGCTCGTGAGGAATTCGAGCGGTGGGAGCTGCGCGGCGATGAGCAAGAGGGCAATCAGCGCGAAGGCGAGTCGCCAGCCCGCCGAACGCGCCTGCCACGCCTGCACCGCCGCCAGCAGCCCGATACATGCCAGCGGCAGGCGCAGCCAGAACGTCGTCACAAGGGGAGGGTTGCCTTCGCGAACGGTGGGGTTCAGGCTCGTCCATTCTGCCAGGTCATAGGCGCCGAACGTGAGCGCGGACGCCGCGCCGACGATCCACGGCAGAGCATAGGCGGTAAGCAGGATCGCAATCAGGAGAAGGGCGACTCGGTCAGGGAGCAGGTGGCGCAGCCGCCGCATGATCTGCCCTGTCGGGTGATGAGGTCGCCAGCCGGTCGACGTGCTGCCGGATTTCGGCGTCTTCGACAGCCTGGCTTTCAAAAAACTGGTTCATGAACTCGCTTCGCCGCTGCCGCAGCGCCAGCGGCGCGACCGCGCGAATGTCGCGCAGGGTTGCCACGTCGCGCCCGTCCGATGCCGCGCGCGCGCGCGCCGCCTCGAACATTGTGTATTCCGCGCGGTGGGAATCGATTTCAAGCGCCTCCACCAGCCCAAGCCCCAGTTCGAGCGCGTCGTCGGCAATCGTCGTCTCTTTCAGCAGGTCGCGCGCCAGCAAAATTTCCTCGCGGGTTTCGGCGGTCAGCCGCTCCCACTCGCGCGCGAACGCATAGCTATTCTGCCGGTACTCGCGAACGCGGCGATAAACTTCCAGCCGTTCCTCGCTCGCCATCAAGCCGCGCACGTTCACGCGCAGCCCAAAGCGGTCGAGGATTTGCGGGCGTAGCCGCCCCTCTTCGGGGTTCATCGAGCCGATCAGGACGAAACGCGAGCGGTACGTGCCGACCATCGCGCCGCGCCGAACCGTATAACTCCCCTGTGCCGACGCATCCAGAATGGCGTCGATGATCGAGTTGTCGAGCAAATTGACTTCGTCGATGTAAAGCAGATTATTATCGGCGCGCGAGAGGATGCCACGTTCCAGCCGCACGCGGTTCTGCTGGACGGCGATACGCTCGTTGACGCCGCCCACCACGTCGTCGAGCCGCGCGTTCAGCGGCAGCTCGACCAGCTTCACCGGCTCGTAGTGGGAGATTGCTTCGCCCGCCTGAAGTTTTTCGTAGCAGTCGGGGTATAGAACGCTGGCGCTGTCGGACGTCATGTCCTCCGGCAGCGCGCCTTCTTCGCAGTCGCTCACTTCGACGTCCGGCAGGAGATCGACCAGGCTGCGGACGACAGTCGTTTTCCCCGTCCCGCGCGGACCGATCAACAGGACGCCGCCGACCGCCGGGTTGATAATCGCCAGCAGCAGGGCGATCCGCATCTCGTATTGACCGACGACGGCGAGGAAGGGAAATGGGCGCTTTTCGGAGAGTCCAAGATCGGGCGGGGCAGTGGAAAGCACGCGCTGCGCCCCTGCCTGATCGAGCAGGCGCATCAGGGCGGAGGCTTCGTTAACGGTCTCTTGGTCGGGCAGGGGTTCGCTCATCGTTCAGCGACCGGCTTCGGTAGCGCGCTGCTGCCTGCGATAGGCTTGCCGTGTTCGAGCGCGCTCGGCGCGCGCCCGCTCGTCCGGAGTTTCGATCAGGAGTTCGGGAACGGGGGTCGGGTTACCGCTGCTGTCCAGCGCGACGTAGACGAGGTAGGCGGTATTTGCCAGCGTGGCACTGCCGGAGAGGATATCCTCCGCGATGACTTCGACACGCGCTTCCATCGACGTTCGACCAACGTAGGTCAGTTCCGCCGTGCAGGTGACGAGATTGTCGACCGAAATCGGCTCCATGAAGGTCATCGAGTCCACGGCGACGGTGACGACGGGCTTGTTGGCATGACGCATGGCTGCCAGCGCGCCCGCTTCGTCCACCAGTTTCATAATGACGCCGCCGTGAACGTTGCCGTAGTGATTGGCGTCCTGGGGTCCCATCAGGACGCTGAGGGTCGTTCGTGAGTCCGCGATTCACTTGGGCTGGCGAACCTCATCCATGCGTTACTCTCTGTCGGGCATCAAGTCCGAGATGCGCTTGAAAATCTCCTCGTCCCATTCTAGCACATCAATCTTGTCGAAGCCCAGGTCGGCGCTCATGGACGGCAGGGGGACGCGCGCGGTGATGCGAATTTTGGGCTGCGGAGACGGTCGGTTCAGGTCGAGCGGTCGGCGGTCGGCAGTGCGTTTGCGAACGATCCGTCCATCGGTGTAAATATTGCCAATCCACTCCCCGCTGGCGGTGTACACGTCGTGGAACTCTCCGCGCACGTAACCGATGTAGTCGCCACGCATGTCGTAGAGGTAGCCTCCCAGCTTCACGGCGTGGACTTCGCCACGAGAGTCGAAAATGAAGAAGGGTTGCGTGGGGTCAATAGTCAGTGGTCGGGTCATATCAATCCTCAATCCGGTTGCACAGATACAAAGTCTGCTTCTTGCAGTATAGGCGCACAGTCGGAATGGAAAATGGATTTAGAATTAATATGAGAAGTTTTTCATAGAAAATATATATTCTTCAGCTTCATTGCAGCGCGCTCCCACCTAAAGAAATGTACGTGACGCGTGCCACGAAGTCCAAGCTGCGATCTTAATTCTTCGTCGTTAACAAGACGTTCGAGCGCGTCCGTGAGCGCGTCCAGATCGTAGGGATCAATTAAAAGCGCGGCATCACCCGCCACCTCTGGCAGCGACGACACGTTGGACGTCACCACCGGCGTGCCGCACGCCATCGCCTCCAGAATCGGCAGCCCAAAGCCTTCATACAACGACGGAAAGGCGAGGCAGCGCGCCGCGCTGTACAGCGCGGGCAGGTCGGCGTCGTCGGCAAAGCCGATCATGTGCACGTGATCGCTCATACCGTGGTCGCGAATGGCGGCGTAAATCGGGTCTTCGAGCCAGCCCTTGCCGCCCGCGATGACCAGATCGACGTCGTGCCCCTTGTCGCGCAGTCCAGCTACCGCTTCGATCAGTCGGCTGTAATTTTTGCGCGGCTGCACCGTACCCACTGCGAATATATACGGACGACCGCCAATCGCATACTTCTCACGCACGCGCGCCTGCGTGGCGGGATCGTCCACGCGCCGGAAGCGGCTGTCGACGCCGCTCAGCAAGACCGTGATCTTGTCCGGCGAGACGCCAAAAAGCGCGATCAGATCGTCTTTTGTCGCCTGAGAATCCGCCAGCACGTGATCGGCGCGCGCGACCGAGCGCGGCACCACGCGATCCAGATACGCACGCAGCGACGGGCTGGCAGACTCCGGCACGCGCGCGAACGAAAGATCATGGACGGTGAGCAGCGTTCGCGTGTCCGGCAGCGTCGGCGGGAGAACAAAATCGGTGGCGTGATACAGGTCAATTCGTCCGGTAAACGCTTCGACCGGCAGCGGCACCCGCGCGCGATGCCACAACCGCGCCAGCCACAGCGGCGAAATCGGCGTTGGAGTCCACTGAAAATTGGAACCGGGTGGGGGAGACAGATCGCGGCGGCGAGCGCCGGACACGAACAGGCGGTAATCGGTCTCGGCATCGACGCGCGCCAGCGCGGCGACCAGCTCGCGCACGTAGCGCCCGATGCCGCCGCCCTGCTCGTAGGCGGGCGTGTAGTCGATGGCGACCCGCACGCCTAGTCGTCGCAGTCGTTATACGTCCAGTATCGGTTGGCGAAGAAATTCCAGAGCATGACGACGATCACGCCGATCACCCACGCCGCCATCGTGCCGAGCTTGGCTTCGCCCACAGGAGAAGGCACGTAGCCGGGGCGGAAAATCTGGATAAACGGCAGCGCCGCGGGCATCAATGCTTCGCCCAGAGGGTTGTGCGCCAGCGTAATCCAGACGGAACGACCGATCCAGCCTACAAGGCTGATGAACGCAAACAGCGCCATCTGCCGCCGCATCGAGCGCGCCGGCGAGACGGTGTTCTGCTACGTCGACGATCCCGGCCCGCTCCTGAAAGGCCTCGCCGCTCACCGCGAGCTCGACTACCTGCAGCGGCGCGCCTCGCTGGAGGATGTCTTCCTCAAGCTCACGGGGAGGGACCTGCGTGACTAGCAGCAGGATGTACGCGCCGCCGGCGATGAGCCTGCGCTGGGTCGCGGTCTGGCGCCGGAACTGGCTCGTCTGGAAGCGCCTCGCCATCCCCTCGATCCTCGGCAACCTCGCCGACCCGCTGCTGATGCTCTTCGGCCTGGGGTATGGCCTGGGGGCGATGATCGGCGAAGTGCAGGGCAGCTCCTACTTCGCGTTCCTCGCCGCCGGCTTCGTCGCTTCCTCGACGATGTACGCCGCGACCTTCGAGTCGCTCTTCTCGGCGTTCTCGCGCATGCACGTGCAGCGCACCTGGGAGGGGATCGTGAACGCGCCCATGACGCTGGACGACGTCCTGGCCGGGGAATGCGCCTGGGCGGCCACCAAGGCGCTCGCGGCGGGCGCCTGCATGCTGGTGATCGTGGCGCTCTTCGGCTACGCGAAGCCGGGCTTCGCCCTGGCCGCGCTGCCCGTGATCGTGCTCGTCGGCCTCGCGTTCTCCGCGCTCGGCCTTGCGGTCAACGCGCTCGCGAACGGGTACGATTTCTTCAGCTACTACATGACGCTCGTGCT
>CALMDI010000162.1 GCA_937864975.1 uncultured Chloroflexota bacterium
GGCAAGGCGCGACGTATGCAGGTGTCGCACCCGGAACGCCAGCACGAAGTCATGATCGAGGCGGTCGAGAACCACAACCCCGAAGTCATCGTGATCGACGAAATCGGGCGCGAGCTTGAGGCGATGGCGGCGCGTACGATTGCCGAGCGCGGCGTGCAGTTGATCGGCACGGCGCACGGTCAGGCGCTGGATAACCTGCTGCTGAACCCGACGCTGTCCGACCTGGTCGGCGGTATTCAGGCGGTCACGCTGTCCGACGAGGAAGCGCGCCGCCGGGGCACGCAAAAGACGGTGCTGGAACGGCGCGCCCCGCCCACGTTCGACGTTCTGATCGAGATTCAGACGCGCGACCGCCTTGTGGTTCACGAGGACGTGTCCGCGGCGGTCGATGGTATTCTGCGGAGCAACCCGCTGCCTGTCGAAGTGCGCTCGCGCGACTCGGCTGGCGAAATTCACATTGAGATGGCGCTGCCTGACCTGCGCGCGATCAACGAGCGCATCGGGCGTCAGGGCGGCGGCGAAGGGCGCAACGGTCGCCACGGACGCCGGGGCGAGCGAACCACCGAGCGCGAGCGCGACCGGGAGCGTGAAGAACGCTACGACTACGAAAGTCCGCGTCGCGCCGAGCCGACGCCGTCGGCGGGCGGGCAGATGCGGGTCTATGCCTATGGCGTGGCGCGCAACCGGCTTCAGCAAGCCGCGCGCCGTTTGCGCGTGCCGCTGACGATGGTGGACGATTTCGCGGTCGCGGACGCGATTGTGACGCTGAAGAACTACTACCGTCGCCGTCCGAAACTGATCGTGGACGCGGAGCGACGTGGCACGCCGATCTACGTTTTGCGCGCCAACACGGTTTCGCAGATGGAAAACTTCCTTGTGGACGTGTTCCACGTGGAGGGCGATAGATCAGGCGACCCTTTTGGGGAAGCGATGAAGGAGACTAAAGCGGCGATCCTTCAGGTGCGCGCCGGAGCCGCCTACGTCGATCTTGCGCCGCAGGCGTCGCACATTCGCCGCCGCCAGCACGAGATCGCGCGCGACGCCGACCTGGAATCGACCAGCTACGGCAACGAGCCGAAGCGCCACGTGCGTATTCTCGCCACGAAGGCGAAGGCGTCGTAACGTCTCGTTCATCGCATCAGCAAGGTATCTACAGGGGCGGACCGACGGTTCGCCCTTTTTGGTGCCTTTGACTTTTAGTTTCAATTCGTGCTGTGAACCTTGTCCTTTTACGAAACAAATCAAGGCGCGTCATCAATTTCACATCTAACACAAAAATAAAAAGACCCACTTTATCAGAGGGTCTTGTGTATTGAGCAGGCGCTCCTCCACAGCCACGATTCGGAGCGCCCGGAGAGACTGCTAGGATGCCTTTGGGGGGCACCCAAGCGAACCATCATCCTTAGTATCGAACGCATTTTCTGCGATGTCAAGCACTTTGCTATTTATCTTTTCAAAAGTTTAATGCCTTTAGGCTTGTTGGGTACAATAGCCGTTTCCACTTCCGCAGCCGAATCACCAAAGGAAGGCGACGATGGAATTCACCCGTTTAGGACGCACCGGCTTGAAGGTCAGCCGCCTGTGCCTCGGCACGATGAACTTTGGACCGGAGACCAGCGAAACCGACGCCCACGCGATCATGGATCAGGCGCTGACGTATGGCATCAATTTCTTCGATACCGCCAACGTCTATGGGCGCAAGGTGGGCGAAGGCATCACCGAGAGCATTATCGGGCGCTGGTTTGCCAAAGGCGGCGGGCGGCGCGAAAAAGTCATCCTGGCGACGAAAGTGTACGGTCAGATGAGCGCCGAAGAATGGCCCAACTTCAACCGCCTGTCGGCGCGCAGCATCGTCAAAGCCTGTGAAGGCAGCCTGCGCCGGATGAAGACCGACTACATCGACCTGTACCAGATGCATCACATCGACCGCGATTCGCCGTGGGACGAAATCTGGCAGGCGATGGAAACGCTCGTCCAGCAGGGCAAGGTGATCTACATCGGTTCCAGCAACTTCGCCGGGTGGCACATCGTGCAGGCGAACGAAGCGGCGAAAGCGCGGCACTTCCTGGGCTTGGTGAGCGAGCAGCCCAAGTACAACCTGACCGAGCGCACGGTCGAACTGGAAGTGCTGCCCGCGTGTCAGGGCTACGGACTGGGCGTTCTTCCGTGGAGTCCGCTGGCGGGCGGCTTGCTCGGCGGCATCATCGGCAAGGAGGCGGAAGGGCGGCGCGCGTCGGAGAGTATTCGCAAGGAGTTGGCAAAGCGCCGGGAGAAAATCGAACAGTTTGAAGCCTTCTGCAAGGAGCTTGCGGAAGAACCGGCGGACGTGGCGCTGGCATGGCTGCTGCACCAGCCTCCCGTGACCTCACCCATCATCGGTCCGCGGCTGGCGGATCAACTGGCGGGGAGCCTGCGCGCGCTGGAAATCAGGCTGGACGCGGCGGCGCTGAAACGGCTGGACGAGATTTTCCCCGGTCCCGGCGGTCCCGCCCCCGAAGCCTTCGCGTGGTAAGGAAACGGATTTAACGCAAAGATTTATCGCAGAGCAACAGAGGGAACAGAGAAACAGAGGCATTAATTTTCCCTCTGTTCCTTTGTCTCTCTGTTGCTCTGTGTTAAGTTTTTAGCTCTTCCCCGCGGCGATTTTGAGCGTTTGCAGGTGAATCTCGACAATTTCCTCGACGTTCGGCGCGTAGCCGCCCGCCATTGCCAGCGCCACCGGCACGCCCGCCGAGCGGCACAAATTCAGCACCGTGCGGTCGCGCTCGGCTAAGCCCGTCATGGTGAGCGCCATACGCCCCAACCGGTCGTCGACGTAGGGGTCTGCCCCGGCGAGGTAAATGGCGAGGTCGGCGCCTGAAGCGGCGAGCGCCCGCCGCGTGCCTTCCTCCACGGCTTCGAGATAGGCGGCGTCTTCGACCCCATCTGCTAACTCGATGTCAAGATCGCTCTGGGCTTTTTCAAACGGGAAGTTCTTCGCGCCATGAACGGAGAAGGTGAACACGGTCGGGTCGCCCGCGAGGATGGACGCCGTCCCGTTGCCCTGATGCACGTCACAGTCGATGATGACCACCCGCATTGCGCGTCCTTCCGCCTGCATGGCGCGTGCCGCAATGACGCTGTCGTTGAAGACGCAGTAGCCCTCGCCGTGATCGCGGAAGGCATGATGCGTTCCTCCGGCGAGGTTGGCTGAAATGCCGTCTTCGAGCGCCGTGCGGCAGGCGGCAATCGTCGCCCCCGCCGAGCGCCGCGACCGCTCGACCATTTCCAGCGACCACGGAAAGCCAATCCGCCGCATCTCGCGAATGCTGAGCGCGCCCTGCTGCACCGCGTGCAGATACTCGGCGCTGTGCGCGCGCAGGATTTGCTCGTCGGTTGCGGCGTCCGGCACGATCAGGTTTTCCGGCGCGATCACGCCCTCTGCGATGACCCGCTCGCGCAGGCGCGCATACTTCTGCATCGGAAAACGATGATCGGGCGGCAGGGGCAGAACGAAATGATCGGTGTAAAAGGCTTTCATGCCATCGGAGTCGTGGTCGCGGAGTCGCCCGTATCCACTTTCACGAGATGGCGAAGCCGTCCATAGACGATAAACGCCACGATGGCGACGATGGCAAGGAGACCGTACATCGTCAGAAGCTGACCGAAATCGCCCGTGATGCTCGCGCCGATGCCCACCCACAGCGCCGCCGGGAGAATACCCGCGACGACCGTGACGATCAGGTATTGGCGATAGCGCAGCGAGGTAAGCCCCGCCGCGTAGCTGATGAAGTCGTACACGGAAAACAGGAACAGGCGCGCGTAGGCGAGCATCCACGGGTTGCCTGCCTGCACGTACCAGCGCTCGACCCGGCTCATGCCGTCGCTGCCGACGAAGCGCAGGATGATCGGGCGACCGAAGCGCCGCGCGATCCAGAAGTTGATGCTGCCGCCAATTCCCTCGCCAAGCAGCGTCAGAACAGTTCCCGGAACCAGCCCGAACAGAATGCCTGCCGAGAAGCCGAGCGGTCCGCTGCTGAG
Organism: uncultured Chloroflexota bacterium; assembly: GCA_937864975.1. GTDB lineage: Bacteria > Chloroflexota > Anaerolineae > Aggregatilineales > Phototrophicaceae > ZC4RG36. The sequence goes on from CALMDI010000162.1 coordinate 4,021, forward strand.
CGGGGCGATCACGTAGGTCAGCGCGCGGACGAACACGTAGATTACGGGCGCGAGCGGACCCGCATCGACGACCAGCGCGCGCAGGCGATCCACGCCGATGGCTTCGATGCCCAGCGTCAGCGCCACGGTCAGCGCGATAAAGACGACGACCGCCGCGACAATCTTCTTAATCGAACCCCGATCTGCTTCCACCACCCGTTCCAGTCATAACCTTGAATGATAAACGACCTACAGCATAAAACCCCGAACATGACGGCTCGACACGTTTCAGCCGCCCCAGGCGAGTCATCCTCTAAGACGCCGCTGCGGGCGCTTGCGTTCCGGGCGTCGCTGATGCGAGCGCCCCCGCACGCGAAATTAACCCACGGAATCCCAAATCGCCGCGTGGCAGTGATGCTTCATCGTCGGCGGGATGCGTCTGGCATCCAGTCTACCCGTATGCCCGCCGAACGTGAACGTGGGATGGACGCAGCCGAAAACGGTGATCGGGGCGTTATTCGCTCAGGAAGGGACGAATGTGCTCAAGCCAGTGGGCGTGAGTGCGTGAGAGCGTCGGGACGCGGTAGAGCGGCACCCACATCGGCTGCGGAGCGCCGGGCGGGCGCAGCTTGGCGGTACTGCCATCGGAGCGCGGCGGCGGCACGACGAGGTGAAACAGGTGGTATTCCACCTGCCGAGCCAGCACGCCGGCATGTACCCATCCGGCGCGGCGGGTGGCGATGGCAAGCTCGTTCTCGTGCAGGGCATATTCCTCGTAAACGACGCGCGTAAAGTCGCCACGCATCTCGGTCAGGCGCACGCGCATCCCGCGCTCCAGCGTGAAACGCATGATGGTCGCTTCCTCGCTCGGCGCGGTACGCAGCAGCGTCGGGCGCAGCAGCAGGCGCGTGTCGGGCTGAAGCGCTTCTCCGATCACGCCGAAGCGCCGTCGCAGCGTCACCGCCAGCGAATCCGCAAGCTCCTGAATGAGCCGGATTGCCGCCTCGGACGGCGCTTCGTCCAGACCGACGGTCATCTGGGGAAGGTGGGGCTTGGTGGTGGCGGGGCGCACGATCAGCAGCTCGCGTTCCGGTCCTCGCTCGCGCGTCACAAACGCCGTCACGCGCGGAAGCGCGGGCGGCGAGTGGTCTGCGCCAGTACCTGCCTGCTGATCGGTCACCATGCTGCGTTCGACCCTCATGGAACGGCTCATCGTGTGCCGCTCACGTGGACGAGAGAGTGGACGGGGGG
>CALMDI010000163.1 GCA_937864975.1 uncultured Chloroflexota bacterium
CTGAGCGAGGCGGGTCTCGTAGGCTTCCGCCACGGCAGGCAGCCCGCGCCAGCGAACGAACAAATCGCGCCCAGTCCAGACGAGATTGAAGCCGAGCAAGGCGGCTAAGCCGAGCAGCATCATGGCGCGAGACGCCCGCCCGCGCAGGCTGGCGTACACCGTGCCCACGCCCACGCCGACGAACAGCGCGACCAGCGGCAGCAGCACCGCCATCGAATGGAAGTTCGGGCTGGAAGCGGGCAGCGTGGCAATCGGCGTCAGGATGAGCGCCGCGACCACGGGCAGCGAAAAACGCGGCTGACGCCAGTAGCGCAGCGCGACCAGCACGCCAATGATCAGGAACAACCCGCTGACAAGGTCGATCAGCGGGCGTTTCGGGATGTTGAGCAGCGGGCTTTGATCGCCTATCAGGAAGAAGCCGCCCAAACCGCTGGCAATCGCTTCCAGAGGCGAAGGGCGTATCACGGCGAAACCGTCGAACAGACGCCCCGCGCCTGCAAGCTGCGGCAGGCGAATGCTCGAAATGACGTAAGGCATCGCGATCACCGACATGATGACGATGGCGAAGCCGATGTAACCGAGCGTGCGCCGCCGCACCGCCTGACGAATGACCACCATATAGGCGATGAAGAGCATGGTGACAAGGACGACGATGAAGTGGATCGGGTGAATGTAAAAGCCGATTCCGAGCAGGATACCCAGCAGCGTGAACGGCGCGGTCGATGCCGTCCGGCGCGGGTGGCGCTCCCACAGGCGAAAGGCGTAGGTGAGCGACAACAAAATCGCCGTCAGCAGCAGCGGTACCGCGCTCTCACGCGAGACGGTGCGCGACAGCAAAATCGGAACCATGCCGACGGTCAGCACTGCCATTGCGGTCAGCCCCGCCAGCGGACCGTACAGCCGCTTCACCAGCGCGTAAACGGCTGCCAGCGTCAGTATGCCCAGCCAGAACGAGAGCATCCGGTAGCCAAGCAGCCCGCCGCCCGTCGCCGTGGTCACGACACTCAGGAGAATGTCATACAGCCCCTCGCGCCCTTCGCCGCCGAGGTCGTAGTAAATCAAAATCGCGCCCTGACGGGCGGTTTCGGTGATGCGGATATCGTTGATCTCGTCCGGATGCAAGCCGGGTGGCAGCGTCGTGAATTCCCACAGGCGCAAGCCCATCCCGACCAGGAGCAACAACGCCGCCAAGACATTGCCTGTCCTGTTCGACAAGCCCCCTCCTTTTAGAGTCGTGAGGTTTGAGGATTGAGGGTTGAGCGAGTCCTGCGCGGTTCGCGATCACGTCGAGTGGTCGCATTCCTAACTCAAACCTCAAAGCTCAACCCTCAGTACTGCGTATCAGATCGCTGTCGCCCAGGCGGTAAACGCCAGCACGAGCAGCCCAAGCCCAATATTGATCCACGTCAGGCGCACTTCCTGACGGCGAAGGCGTTCCTGTGCCGCCGGGTCGCCCTTCCCACGTTCGACCAGCAGGCTCACCCGTTCCAGAGCGGGCGCGACTGCGTATTGTAACAGCAAGCCGCAGACCACCATACCCGCGATGGCGATGTGCTTGAACAGGATTACCCGGCTCCACTCGTTGGTGAATTGTAACATGCCGTCGTAGTTCGGGTCAGCCGTCATCTGCACGAGTCCAGTCACGATCAGCACGACCAGGCTGAAGTGGGTCAGAGGCAGGAAGCGCTGCCGGATGCGCGTGAGCAGCGCGTACAGGGCTGGATTCTCCGCCAGCGCGCGCCGGGCGGCGGGAAAGACGAGCAGCCCCAGCACCGCCAGCCCGCCAAGCCAGATGACTGTGGCGACCAGGTGAAAGAAGTAGCTGATGGCGAGAATGGTTTGCGATGGGGCAGGCATAATCGATTATCCGGGCGAGTCGTTCTGCGCCGCCGAGGTTCAAAACCCTCGGCTACCGTACAGGCGGGAAACCTCTCAAGAGGTTAAAAAGCGCTTCAGTCCCTTCAGGGACTTCCAGTGTTCATGGAGCCGGAGGTTTTGAGCCTCCTGCGCTGTGAGCCTATGACTCCGTACACAACGTCGCGGGTACAAGTCCGGTCGCTTCCGGGCTGCTGGGATCGCGTTCGGGCAGCACGCGAGTGCCGCAGTATTTCGGCATGTTCGCCAGCGCGAGATACGCCGGAAGCTGATAGCCCTGCGGCGCGACGATGCTCCAGTAGAATTCCTCGTCCTTCGGTGTCCACGATGGGTCTGCCATGTAGATGGTCGACATCAACCCGACCCACGGGCGCCAGTGTTCGGCGGCGTAGCGATAGGCGGCGACCAGGTGCCGCGCCTGCACCTTTTCGTTCACGGCAAACCAGCTATAGTCCGGGTTCACGACATCGCGCGTCCAGCCCACTTCCAGAATCGCCATCTGGCGCGCGGCGTCGCCGTTCGCCACCATGATTTTACGCAGGTCTTCGACGCGCCGAAAGGTAAAGAACCGACGGCTGCCGCGCCGCTCGGCGTCGTCCGGGCTGCGCTCCGGGTTCGTGTATCCCGGCGCGTGGACGCCGACGACGTCGATGCTGTGCTGAAACCCGGCGTCGTACATCGCCTGAAAATACAGGTCGTCGGGACGCGCGCGCGCGTCATCATTGCCTGTTGGCGACAATCCGCCGGAGATGAGAATCGCGTCCGGGTCGGCAGGGCGAATGGCGCCGCCGCACGCGCGCAAAAGCTGCACAAACTCGCCCGCGTTCGGCGTTCTCCCACCCCATTCGCGCGCCAGATTGGGTTCGTTCCAGATTTGGTAGGCGGCGATGCGTCCGCGATAGCGCGATGCGACGGTGAAACAGTAATTGGCGAAGTCATTCAGGTTCGCCGGCGGCGAGTCGATAAAGGTCGTCGGATCGGCGGATTCCGGCAGCGCCCACCCCGGCGTATCGCTCAGCCGCGCGACGAGCTTCAGCCCGCGCCGCTCGACCTCGTCCAGAATCCGGTCGGGCGCGTCGAAATGCCATTCATCCTGAATCGGCTCGATATCTTTCCAGGCGAACGTCTGCTTGACGTGACTGAACGCCATCGTGCGAACCTGATCGAGACGAATGGCGGCGGCGGTTGCATCCCACCACAAAAACGCCTGCACGCCGTAGGTCAGCGAGGCGAACGGCGGGTCTGCGACGGCGCTCGCCATAAACGGATCGGTTGTCGAGGCAGAGGAGAACAGGAGGAGGGCAAAAAAGAGGGGCAGGATCCGCGTTTTCACGCCGATCCGTGCCCCACCAGCGGCAAGGTTCATTACGATTGCTCGATTTGTTCTTCGTACTCGTCAAGCCAATCGCGTACCGCGTCGAACGCCGGACGGAAAGAGGTGCCGGGACCGATCAGCGAGTAGGGGACGTTGTCGTTGTTGGGGTCCCAGCCCGCCTGCGGACCGTAATTCAGGTTCCACAGAATGGCGATCCACACAAAGTCCGACTCGCTCATAAAGTCGAGCGCCTTAATCGTGAAGTCGCGCTGTTCTTCGAGCGTGTTGTCGTTGGCGAAGTCGAACTTCACCACCGTATCCTCGACCTTCGGGTTGCCGGTGGCTTTCAGGGTGATCTGCTGCTGCAGCGCGATCGCCTCGGCAGGGTTGGCCCCGAGTTCGACCCGGATCAGCAGACGCGACTTCCTGTTCGGCAGGTTGATGCGCTGCGCGTCGGCAGGCAGGTCGGCCT
>CALMDI010000164.1 GCA_937864975.1 uncultured Chloroflexota bacterium
CGCCGGATGCTTATTACGTCGATAAGTTCGCCTTCTTCGGAGAAGGCGGTCCGCGTCAGCCGGACGCTGTCCTCGCGCGGAGCGAGAGCATTCCTGACTCGCCCTCGACCGACCCGATGCCCTACTGCATGATCTTGCGCCGCACGGTCAGCCTGAATCCCGGCGAGAAAATTTCGCTGCGTTTCGCCTATGGCACGGCGCGCGCCGACAGCTCCCTGGCATTTGTCCACCGTTACCGCGCGGGCGACCCGTTTGAGCAGACGCGGCGCGCCTGGGCGGCGCCGCTTGCCTACTTCACCACGGGCAGCGACGCGGCGCTCCAGCGCGAAATGGCGTGGCACGCCTATTCGCTGCTCGCCTCCACCGTTTACAGCGATTACTACCGTACTCACCTGATCCCGCAAGGATCGGCGTATCTGTTCAGCCACGGCGCGGACGGCGCGCCGCGCGATCAGGCGTTGTTTGTGCTACCGCTCACGTACCTGCGTCCCGACCTGGCGCGCGAGACGCTGCGTTTAATCATGGCGCTGACGCATCACGAGACGGGCGCGATCCCTTACGCCTTCTCCGGGCATGGTTTTCAGGACGACGCGCTCATTCACGCCGCGCCGTCCGACCTCGATCTGTTCTTTCTGCTCGCGCTCTTCGAGTACGTGTCCGCGACCGGCGATCTCGGCTTTCTGAGTGAAGACGTCCCGTTCTACAGCGCGGGCGCGCCGCCTTCACTGCCGCCCGGCGCGGCAGGCACGACCGTTCTCGATCACGCGCGCGCTGCCGTCGTTCACCTGATCGAACAGGTGGGCATCGGCGCTTACGGGCTGATCAAAATGGGCGACGGCGATTGGTCGGACGGCGTGGTGTTCGAGAACGCGCGGCATCTGGGCGGCGCACTCGCCCCGGCGTGGTTCCTGAATACGAAAGCCCACGGCGAATCGGTGCCGAATACGCAGATGGCGCTCTACGTGCTGCCGCGCATCGCCGCGCTGCTGGAACCGTATGACCCGATGCTGGCGGAGCACCTGGGCGATCTGCTCGACGGGCTGGCGGACTCGGCGCAGCGCCAGTGGAATGGACGCTGGTATACCCGCGCCATCCTGCGCGATCACCTCAATCGCCCGGTCATCCTCGACAGCGACCGAATCAACCTCGAAGCGCAGCCGTGGGCGCTCATCAGCGGCTTGGCGGCGCATGGCAAGATCGAAGCGACGCTGATCGAATGGATTACGTCACTGCTGGACGACTCGTCACCGATTGGCGCGCCGCTGGTGCAGGGCGGCATGGTCTGGTCGGCAGTGTCTCAACTGCTCACATGGGGCTACACGCGCAGCCGCCCCGACCTCGCGTGGCGGTCGTTGGAGCGCAACAGCTTCGCGGCGCACGCGGCGGCATTTCCCAACTGCTGGCTGAACATCTGGTCGGGTCCCGACGCGGTCTCCGCGTTCGATCCGCTGTATCCAGGCGGCACGTGGCAGAGTCCCGCCACGCCGATGACCGACTTCCCGGTCATGAACGCCAATCCGCACGCGATGGCGCTGCTGGGGCTGCTGCGCGTCTGCGGCGTGGAGCCGCTGCTCGACGGTTCGGGTTTGGCGATTGCGCCGTGCGTCCCACGCGAGCGCTTCAGCCTCGATACGCCGCTGCTGCGCCTTGACGTGTCACCGGACGCGATTCGCGGCGACTATCGCCCGGTGGTCAGCGGCGCGCGCTCGCTCGTCGTGACCTATCCTGAAGGCGCGCGGGACGTTGTCGCCACCATTGACGGGCAGACCGCGCCCGCTCACGGCGGCAAAGCGTGGCTTCATTTCACCATGCAGCCGAGCCGCCCTGTTTCCTTTGAAGTACGCTGGCGTACTGGCGATTAGCTTCCGGCTAGAGAAAACGCGCAAATAAAACGTTCTGTGCGGCTCTGTTCTTCAGAGGCTAATGGATGGACTGATTAGAATACGCCGCATATTGTAAGGGCGAGACATG
>CALMDI010000165.1 GCA_937864975.1 uncultured Chloroflexota bacterium
GTTCTACGAGCAGACGCAGGGCTTGGTCGAAGGAGGCGCGGATTTGCTGCTGGTCGAGACGAGCCAGGACATTCTCGAAGTCAAGGCGGCGGTCTATGGCATCAACCGCTATTTCGAGGACAGCGGCGCGCGGATTCCACTTCAGGTGCAGGTGACGCTGGACACGACCGGGCGCATGTTGTTCGGCACCGATATCGCCAGCGCGGTCGCCACGCTCGACGCCCTGCCGCTCGACGTGATCGGGCTGAACTGCTCGACCGGACCGGAATACATGCGCGAGCCGGTGCAGTACATGGTCGAGCATACCAGCCTGCCGATCAGCATTCTACCGAACGCGGGGCTGCCGATCAACGTGGAAGGCGAGGCGGTCTACCCGATGGAGCCGCACCCCTTCAGCGACATGGTGGCGGAGTTCACGCGCTGGGGCGTCAACATCGTCGGCGGCTGCTGCGGCACGCGCCCGGAACACATCGACCTGCTGTACCGCAAGGTGCATGGACACTCCCACGAGGACACGCTCAAGGGGACGGTACGCACCGCGCCCGTCGCGCGTGATGTCAAGCGCGAGGCGCTGGCGTCGAGCGGGATGCGCGCCATGCCGATGGTCAACAACCCCGGTCCGACGATGATCGGCGAGCGCGTGAACAGCCAGGGCAGCCGCAAGGTCAAGCGCCTGCTGCTGGAAGACGATTACGACAGCATCTTGCAAATCGCGCTGGAACAGGTCGAGAGCGGCGCGCACATGCTCGACGTGGCTGTGGCGCTGACCGAGCGCGCCGACGAGCTGATACAAATGCAGACGCTGGTTAAGAAGCTGTCGCAGTCGGTCGAAGTGCCGCTGATTATCGACACGACCGAGGCAGAGGTGGCGGAAGCGGCGCTGTCGGTCTATCCCGGACGCGCCATCATCAACGGCAACAACCTCGAAAACGGGCGCGAGCGCATCGACCGCATCCTGCCCATCGCGCGCAAACACGGCTCCGGCGTGCTGTCAATGACGATTGACGAAGTGGGCATGGCGCACGACCGCCACCGGAAATTTGAAATCGCGAAGCGCATTCACGACATCGCCGTGAACGAGTACGGGCTGCGCGCCGAAGACCTGATCTTCGACACGCTGACGTTCCCGCTGACGACCGGACAGGAAGAGCTTCGTAACGACGCCATCGAGACGATAGAGGGGATTCGCCTCATCAAGCAGAAGCTGCCGGGGGTGATGACAGCGCTTGGCGTGTCGAACGTGTCGTTCGGCGTGACCCCGGCAGCGCGCGGCGTGCTCAACAGCGTGTTCCTGTATCACGCGGTGCAGGCGGGGCTGGACATGGCAATCGTCAATCCGGCGCACATCACGCCCTACGCCGAAATTCCCGACGATCAGCGCAAAATCGCGGACGACCTGATTTTCAACAGCGATCCCGACGCGCTGCCCCGCTTCATCCAGTATTTCGAGCAGAACGCGGTCGAAGTCGCGGGCAAAGAGATCGAAGATCCGACGGCGACCATGACCGCCGAGGAAGCGCTGCACTGGCAGATCGTCCACCGCAAGAAAGAGGGCGTCGAGCGGCTGATCGACGAGAGCCTGACGCGGCAGGACGCGGTCGGCGTGCTCAACCACGTGCTGCTCCCGGCGATGAAGGAAGTGGGTGACAAGTTCGGCGCGGGCGAATTGATCCTGCCGTTCGTGCTGCAAAGCGCCGAAGTCATGAAGAAGTCGGTTGCCTATCTCGAACAGTTCATGGACAAGCTCGAAGGCACGACGAAGGGGACGGTCGTGCTGGCGACGGTCTACGGCGACGTGCATGACATCGGCAAGAATCTGGTCAAGACGATTCTGAGCAACAACGGCTACACGGTGCATGATCTGGGCAAGCAGGTTCCGGCGAACGTCATCATCGAGAAGGCGCAGGAGTACCACGCCGACGCCATCGGCTTGAGCGCGCTGCTGGTGAGCACGTCGAAGCAGATGCCGCTGGTGATTAACGAGCTGGCGCGGCGCGGGCTGGATTTCCCGGTGCTGGTGGGCGGCGCGGCGATCAACCGCAAGTTCGGGCGGCGCATCCTGTTTCTTGAGGAATCGAAGGAGCCGTACCCGTCGGGCGTGTTTTACTGCAAGGACGCCTTCGAGGGACTGGCGGTGATGGACAGGCTGGTCGTGCCGCAGGTGCGCTCGGAATTCGTGCGGCAGGTCGTGAGCGAAGCCTACGAAGAAATGGGCAAGCCCGCGCCGGTGACGCGGCGGCGCTCGCAGGGCGCGAAGACCGTGCCGCCCGCGTCGCACATCCCGACGCCGCCGTTCTGGGGCGCGAAGGTCATTTCGTATATGCCGCTGGAAATCGTGCTGAAGTACCTGCACAAGCCGGAGCTGTTCCGGCTGTCGTGGGGCGCGGGCAACACGCACGGCGCGGAGTGGGCGGCGCTCGAAATGGACTACGAGGCGCGGCTGGATCAGATGAGCCGCGAAGCGCTGCGCGAGAAGACACTCAAGCCGCAGGCGGTTTATGGCTACTTCCCGGCGAACAGCGACGGCGACGATCTGGTGATCTGGAACCCGGAGCCGTTCCAACATGCCAACGGCGGGACACCGGAGCGCGTGGAGATCGCCCGTTTTCACTTTCCGCGCCAGCCGTTCGGGGAATACCTGTGCATCAGCGATTACTTTGCGCCCGCCGACGAGGGGCGCGTGGATACGGTCGCGTTCCAGATCGTCACGGTCGGCGCGGAAGCGACCGGGCATTTCGACGCGCTGCAAGCGGCAGATCGCTACAGCGACGCCTATTTCTTCCACGGGCTGGCGGTGCAGGCGGCGGAAGCGACGGCGAACTACGTCAACCGTCAGGGGGTGAACAAGGAGCTTGGCTTGCCGCCGTCGCAGGGCAAGCGCTACAGCTGGGGCTACCCGGCGTGCCCCGACCTGAGCGACCACGCGATTTTGCTGAAGCTGCTGCCGCAGGCGGAAACGCACCTGGGGCTGCAATTGACCGAGTCGTACCAGTGGGTGCCGGAGCAAAGTACGGCGGCGATTGTCGTGCATCACCCGGAGGCGAAGTACTACAGCGTCGGGGCGGATCGGGTCGCGCAGATTGTCGGGGAAGCGTGACGCTTGGAACGCAGCGGCGGATACAGCCTGCGCGCGCTGGGCGGCTGTCTGGTGATTATCCTTCTCATGACGGTGTGCGGCGGCGTGACCGTGTTCACGCTGGATCGCCTGTGCTTCTCGACATTGAGCCAGCGGCTGCCGATTTATCCCGATGGGGAAGTCCGCGCCGAGCGGCATAACCTGCTGACGTCCCGCGGGATGGGCGAAACGTACATCGAATTGTACTCGTCCAATCCGCCGACCGAGGTGCGCGAGTGGTACGCGCGAGCGACCGCGGGGATTACGCGGCGGGCAGCGCTCGAAAATGATTTCGTCTACCGGCTGGCGCGGTCGCAGTGGAATGTCGTGCGCGCCGAGGACGGCGAAGGCAGCGTGGTCCAGCTGCTGGGGTCGTGCGCGCAGTAAGGGGTTTACGCCTCACCTCGGCACTGCGCGCCGTGTCTTCTCCTAGAAGGCGAGAGGGCGAAAGACACCTGTTTATCCCCTCCCTGAAATCGGCGCAGCGTCTTTCAGGGTAGCGTTTCCAGAGCAGCGAGTAATTTGAAGGTCATCCTATGCCGAA
>CALMDI010000166.1 GCA_937864975.1 uncultured Chloroflexota bacterium
TTCTCGTCTCCAGCCTGCGCCCGATGGAACTGCTCGCGGGCAAGATTCTGGCGCTGGGGCTGCTTGGTCTATTCCAGATTGGCATCTGGCTGGGGTCGCTGCTGCTGCTGGCGCGCATCAGCGGCGCGGCAGCGACGGCAGGCACCGCCCTGTCACTGTTCGTCAATCTCTACATTCCACCGGGGGTTGTGCCGCTGACCATCGTGTATTTCGTGCTGGCGTATCTCCTGTTTGCGTCGGCGTACACCATCGTCGGCGCGCTGTCGAACTCGATGCGCGAGGGTCCGCAGTACGCGGCGATCTTTACGCTGCCCGCCGTGATTCCGATGTGGTTCACGCAGTTGTTCATTGCGTCGCCGGACGCGCCGCTGGCAATTTTCCTGAGCCTGTTCCCAATCACCGCGCCGCTGGCGATGATTCAACGGCTGGCGATTACGACCGTTCCCGTGTGGCAGATCATTCTGAGTATGGCGCTGCTGGCGTTGGCGGTAGTCGGCGCGATGGCGCTGGCGGGGCGGGTCTTCCGCGTGCAAACGCTGCTGGCGGGGCAGATGCCGCGGCTGCGCGACCTGCCGCGGCTGGTGCGCGGCTAATTCCTCATAGACCACGGATCGAACTCGGTGCTGTCGGTCAGTGGTCTGTGAGGCTCCTCTCGCTGCTCCCGAAACGCCTTCATTTCCTAGCTTTGATGAACGTATCCTTTTATACTTCTTAAGACTTCCGTCGGCTTCGGTAATGATTTTTCAAGTCGAGAGACCTCGTATGAGTGTCGAGAACCTCGTCGGGCAAACGCTTGGGCAGTATCAGCTTCAGGAGCTGATCGGCAGCGGCGGCATGGGCGCGGTTTACCGTGGCTTTCAGATCAACCTCAAGCGACAGGTCGCCGTCAAAGTTCTTTCCCCGCTCATCGCGCAGCAGACCGGGTATCTGGAACGCTTTAACCGGGAAGCGGAGGTCTCCGCCTCGCTGGAACACAAGCACATCGTCCCTGTTTACGATTACGGCGTGCAGCGCGGCGTCACCTATATCGTGATGCGCCTGCTGAGCGGCGGGTCGCTCGCCCAGCGCCTTCGCCTCTCCGTCGAAGAAGGACGCCCGCTCCCCTCGCTGGCGGAATCGTCAAACCTGCTGAAGCAGCTGGCAAGCGCGCTCGATTACGCGCACGCGCGCGAAGTCATCCACCGCGACATCAAGCCCGGTAACGTCATGTTCGATAATCAGGGCGATGCCCATCTGGTCGATTTTGGCATCGCTAAGCTGATGAAAGGGACGACCGCGCTGACCGCGACTGGCGGCGCGGGCAGTTTGGGCACGCCCTCATTTATGCCGCCGGAGCAGTGGCGCGCGGAAGAATTAACCCCGGCTGCCGATCAATACGCGCTTGCCGTCGTGATGTACAACGTGCTCACCGGGCGTCTGCCGTTTGACGCCGATACGCCGTTCCAGTTGATGCACAAGCATCTCTACGAAGAGCCGACGCCGCTGCGTGTGTGGCGCTCCGACCTGCCGTCTCCGATTGAAACGGTGCTGGAACGCGCCATGCGGAAGTCGCCCGCCGAGCGCTACCCGACGGTCACGTCGTTCGCGCAGTCGCTCGAAGGCGCGATCACCGGCGTGCGACCGGAAACGACCGGCTTTTTCACCTTCCGCGTCCAGCCGACCGGCTCAGGCGGCGGCGCGTCGGGAAGCCCGCCGACCAACAATTTCATTCCGAGCATTCCGCCCCCGCGCCGCAGCCGCCTGCCGTGGGTGGCGGTCGGTATTCTCATCGCCGTGCTCCTCGGCGGTCTTGCGCTGTCCATGCTGGAAGTCCAGCGGGCGAATCAGGGGGCGAATGCAACACTGACGGCGATTGCCGTCGTGCCAACGGCGGTCAGCCCCACACCGACCGATCTGCCGCCGACCGTGCAGGACACCCCGTTACCGCCGACGGCAGCGCCCGCACAGCCGGTGTTCGGTGTGACCGAGGAGACAACGCCAGCGTCAAGCACACCGAGCGATACGACGGAACCGGCTGTCGTGGAGATCGTGGCTCAAACGACGCCGACGACAGTTCCCCCGGCGACTGCGACCGATGCGCCTTCGCCGACGCCAACCAGCACGCCAACGGAAACCCCATCCGTGACGCCGACTCCATTGCCAACTCATACCGACACGCCGCTTCCGTCGCCAACAGACACCGATACGGTGACCCCATCCCCCGTTCCGACACGGACGCACACGCCGACTCGCACGGATACGCCGGCGCCCACGCCGACACCGACTTCAACGCGCCGCCCGACCAATACCCCCGAACCGCCAGCGCCCACACCTGTTCCCTCAAATGATGCGAGCCTGTCTGACGTGTTAGGCAGCGATGTTCGCGTGACCTTCCGTGACGATTTCGACGGAACGCAGCTTTCAGATCGGTGGTCTCTGATCGACGGGGAACCGGAGATTAATGACGGGCAATTAACTTTTGAAGGTCGAGATGTCTGGGACGGCATCGAACGCGAGGGCATACAGCGCGGCGAAGGCGTTTTAGTGCTTTTTCAGTACGATGGAACTCTCTCGATGGAGTTTAACCTTCAAAGCGGAGCGTTTACCAGCAGCGCGTGGCGCAATTGGACCTTTGCACACTGGGACATGTGGGAAGCCGCCGCCTACTACGGCGCCGAGGGTGAGTTTAACCGAATTTACGAGACGCTTCAGCTAAGCCCGAACACCTGGTATTACCTGCTTGTCCGAATTGGAGAAGACAGTACGTTTTACATGCAGCTTTGGCAGCGTGACGATCCGTCACGA
>CALMDI010000167.1 GCA_937864975.1 uncultured Chloroflexota bacterium
GCAGGGTGCGCGCGATCTCGCTACGCATCTGAAGCGCCTGCCCCAGCGTCGACCCACACGGGTCGAGCGCCTCGCGCCCCGCCAGCAGCGGCAGCAGCCGCGTGTACGCGATTCCGGCGGTATACGCGCCAATCGACACAAAAAACGCCTGCCCGAAATTCGGGATGCCCGCCGCGCCGTATTCCAGATTCAGGCTCAGCGCCATGAGCGCCGCGATGCCGAAAAACGTCAGCAGCGCGATGATCGTCGCGGACAGGTCGAGATTCATGGCTATCGTTCCAGCCGTGCGGCGCGGCGGAACAATTCGGTGAAGCCCTGCGGACGCAGAAACAGGACAATGAGAATGATGATGAACGGGATCGCAGGCTTGAAGCTGAAGTCCAGCCCAAAGTAATGGTTCAGCACCTGCATCAGCGTATTTTCAGACAGGCTCACCACGTATGCGCCGAGAATAGTCCCGACGAAGCTGGACAGCCCGCCCAGAATCGCCGCCGCGAACACCGACAGAATCGCCAGCCAGCCTGTGAGTGGGTGCACCGTCGAATAAATCCCCCACAGCGCCCCGGCGACCCCCGCCAGCCCGCCGACGAGCAGCCACGTCAGGCTTTTGACGCGCTCGACCCGAATCCCAATCACGCGCGCGAGTTCCGTGTTCGCCGCCAGCGCCCGCATCTCGCGCCCAAGCGGCGTGTACTTCAGCAGGGAGCTGAGCGCAATCACCAGAATAATGCTCGTAGGCACAACCCAGAAAAAGATGTTGGTGAGAATGATTGTCGGGCTGCGATACCAGATTTCGAGCGGAATCTGGATGCGTCGGTCAAACAGATCGTAGCGGTCTACAAACAGGAACAGGATATAGCGCAGGATCAGACCGACTGCGAACGACGCCAGCAGCATCGTGTAGCGCGAGGATTTCTGCTTTTCGAGCGGTCGATAGCAGACATAGTGCGAGAACAGCGCCACCAGCGCCGAGGCGGCGAACGCCACGACTATCACCACCAGCGGATGCGCCGAAACGCTGATCGACACGATCAGCGCCGCGTACGCGCCCGCCGTGATGTATTCCGCGTGGGCGAAGTTCGGCAGTTTCATGACGCTCATGGTGAGCGTGATGCCGATTGCCATGAGCGCGTACAGGCTGCCCACCTGAAGCGACCGCACGAGCGAATCGATCAATACCGCTCCCGACATGGAGACTCCTGTCCGTAATGCAACCAGGGGCACAGCGTGTGTGCCCCTGGTACCCTCAGCCCAACGTCACGATCACGACTATTCGTTCAGCGTCAACTGCCCCGACGAGCCGTCGTAACGCCCGACCTGGGTAAACTCGGTGCCATCTTCGGACACTTCATAGATGCCATAGGCGGCAATTGCCTGATCGCCGTTCTCGTCCAGGTATGCCTGCACTGTCGTTCCGATGTAGTGATTGGCGACGAAAGGCAGCACCGCCTTGACCGCGTCGCCGTCGTTGCCGCCAACCAGCATCGACAGCATGGCAATGTTGGCGGCGTCATAGGCATAGTTGGTGAAGGGTCCCGGCGCGCTGCCATACTTCTCGGTGAACGAGTCGATGAACGGCTGCGTTAGCGGCGTCTGCGAATCGGAAAACGAGACCGAGACGAAATTCGCGTTACGAAGGAAATCCGCGTAGGCGGCTTCCGCCAGCAGGTCGGGGTTCGCCAGGTTTTCAGCGCCCATCCAGTCGACCGAACTCAACGTCGGGTCAACCAGCGCGACCTGAAGCAGTTTCTGGGCATCGCCCAGGAAGCACACGCAGAACACCGCCGTCGGACCCTCTGCCGACAGGCGCGCGACTTCGCCGCTCAGGCGGGTTGCCTCGCTCGACAGGTCGGTTGGGTCGGGTGCATACGGAATGGCGACCACTTCCCCGCCGCCAAGCGCCGCGAAGTCTTCCTGGAAGCTTTCGGTCAAGCCGTTCCCGAACGGATCGTCGATGTGCAGCACGGCGATATTCTCGTAGCCCCGGCTGCTGGCAATCGCCGCGTAGGCTTTCGCCGCAAAGGTGTCCAGCGGGTGAATCACGCGGAAGATATTGTCGCCGGGAATCGCGCCGGCAACGCCGCTCGACGCCGGCGCGACGATGACGACACCGTTCTCGTCCACGAACTGCTTCGCCCCGAGCACCTCGGTCGTCGTCAGTGGTCCCACGATGACCTCTGCGCCCGTGGTCTGCACGATGGTCTGCACGGCGCGCGCCGCGCCCTCGCCTGTCCCCTCAGTGTCGGCGCTGGCGATCTCGAAGCGCGTGTTGACGCCCGCGCTCTCAAGCTGCGCGTTCATCTGCTCGACAGCAAGCTCGATGCCCTTCGTGAAGTCCGTGCCAAACGAGCCTAGCGACCCGGTGAACGGTTGAGCCACGCCGAGAACGTAGGTCTCCACGTCGTCCTGGGCGGAAACGGCGACGGACATCACCAGCGCAAGCAGTAAAACAACCCCGGTTAAAATGAGCTTCTTTTTCATGATGTACTCCTGAGGAAATAGCC
>CALMDI010000168.1 GCA_937864975.1 uncultured Chloroflexota bacterium
CCGTCCGCACACCCGAAGCTCAAATTCTGTCATTCCATTCCCTACCGCCCGTTGAGGCTGGGCCGCCGGAACTGCGATGCTGCCTGCCCGACCGCGGCCTTTACGATAACCGGAGCGGCCTCAGCAACGGTCTGGGCGGACACGGCGGCGCCTCGCGCGTCCAGCTCTGGCGAAGCCGCAACCGTCACCATGACCTCGATCGTCTGTTTCCCCGACCGGATGCGATGCTGCTTGAGGTCCAGCGGCTCCGGGTCCGACATCCCCTGCGCCGGGGGTCCGAACACACCGATCTCCACCAGGTCATCCATCTCGATCGGCGTCTGGTTCCCCACGCTGTCGGCGCGTGCCTTGTTGGCGTCGATGTAGAGCGTCACCCGATACGCACCGTCGTCCACCGGCTTCGCACGAGCCGAGTCGGCGCGAAGGCCCCAGAGGGTGATGTGCTCGAAGAGGTCCGACAGCAGCGGCTCGAGGGAATCCGGAGTGATTGCCTGCAGCTCCGCATAGAGCGCGCGTGACGTGGCCGGCGGCGCGTTCGCGCCGGCGTACTTTTCCCGGAACCGCCGCAGCGCACCGTTCACCGCAGCATCACCGAGCCGGTCGCGCAGCGTGTACATCACCAGCCCGCCCTTGAAGTAGTGCAGGTACGGCGCCGAGATGACGTCGAGCAGCGGCGTCTCGCGGTTGGTGTACACCGTGCGCCCGCGGAAGTACTCGGCCATGTGGTAATCGTAGAAGTCCCTGGCCATCTTCGTGCCATAGGACTTTTCGAGCACCATCATTGAGCTGTACTGGGCCAGCGTCTCGGAAACGATCGCGGCGCCGGCGGCCTGCGCGCGCAGAGTGTCGAGACGTGCCTGGCGTGCACCGATCCATCCAGGGTTGAGAAGACCGACGGCAACAATGACACGTGCGGGTTCCGTTTCAACGTCCCAGACGACCCGGTCTATCCCATCGGCGGCACGTACGAGCATAAGCAAGGCGACTGCTCGTGCGTAATCGGATGGACGATCAGCAAGACCGGCGACTACAGCGAGCTCGCCTTCGGGCCCGTCGACGGCAAACCGGTTTGCACCGTTTTCCAGGTCGTCGTCAAGGGCGGCAATGCGTATAACACCTACTCGTTCGCCGAGGGCACGCTGTGCGCCTCGGGTCTCGTTTCGCCGGACAACCGGCCCGGGGAACCGGCGGACATCAGCCACTTCGACTTCTGCACCGACGCAGTTGACTGCTGCAAACCGCTAACCTGCGCCGCCGTCGGCTGCACGGACGGCCCCATTTGCGACGGCTGCGGCGAGACGATCGACTGCCCGTGCGTCACGAACTGCCCGGCGGACACCGACGACGGCCCCAACAACCGCTGCGACGGCGGCACGTGCGTCTGCGACAAGAACACGTGCGCCGGATTGCCGTCGGGCGTCGAGTGCGGCAAGAACTTCGACGACGGGTGCTGCGACACGTTCGACTGCAACTGCCCCACGAACTGCAAGGACGGTGACGACGGCCGGGCACGGTAGGCGGAGCGGCAGCACGTACTGCGTGTGCAGGAGCGCGAAGAAAATACTGACCGGCACCATGCCAAAGACAGGCTGCATCGCACCGCGAAAGAAGATTTCTTCGCCGACCGCCGCCGTGAGCGAGACCGCCAGCACCAACGGCAGCGAGTTGATTGCCTGACCCAACTGCTCGGCGGCGGCGGTTTGCTCCAGAAGCTGTTCCGGCGGGACAACCGCCGACCAGACCGCCAGCACCGCAATCGACAGGAGATAGAGCAGCAGCCCCACGCCAATGCCCGCCGTAATGTCCTGCCTCGTCGGGGCGCGCAAGCCGAGGCGTTCGAGCACCGCCGGAAGCGTTCGCCGTACCGCCAGCCCCACGCCGAGCAGCGCGACGACCACCCACAGCAGCCCTGTGAACGTCACTTCGCCCAGCGAAATGCCGCTCGTCTCGATCATCTCCGCCAGCCCGACGATACCACCGCCGAGCACAAACTGGGCGGCGACCACCGCCAGCAGGGCGAGCGCCATGACGATTCCCGTGGTGTGAACGCCGGAATCGGGGTCATAACGGACGCTCGAACCCAGCGCGCGCCGGATCGCCAGCCGCGTGGCGGGCGACGCCACGACGAGAATACTCACGGCGCTTGCCAGCGCCGAGACGACCAGAGCGACGAGCGCCGCCGTTACGCTGACCGGCGGCGACTCAGGCTCAGGAGCGGCGACACTGCCAGGCGCTAACGTGGCAACCGCGACGACGTTCAGCCCCAGGTAGAGGATGACGGCGGCGATGCCGTACAGCAGCCAGTTCAGCAGCCTGCCGCTTCGCGCCGTCCCGCTCTGGCTCTTTTCCCGTTCCTGAACGTTGGCTAAATAGATCGTCCCGCCAATGTAAAGCAGCGCGACGACTGACAGGATGAGCGTGAAACTATCCATGATTTCTCGCGTGGGAAATGAGCCGCGGCAGAGCTTTATTATACCTGAAGTGACGCCGTTCCGGGTTGACCGTGGTTAAGCCGTATGTTAGAATAAGGCTCGAACGTCGCACCCTTACGGAGGGATGGCCGAGCGGCTTAAGGCGGTGGTCTTGAAAACCACTGTGGCGGCAACGTCACCGTGGGTTCGAATCCCACTCCCTCCGCTCACGACGTGACTTCCGGGGAGATGCCAGAGTGGACGATCGGGGCCGCCTGCTAAGCGGTTATACGGGGGTAACTCCGTATCGCAGGTTCGAATCCTGTTCTCCCCGCACGTAAAAACAGCCGTCATCAGCATGGCTGTTTTTGTTTTAAACCCCCTATCCGTACCATAGTCCCAATTTCCATTGACTTTGAGAATTACGTGATATATTGCTGCGTGACGACTGGCATTACGCCTATGCCGGACTCGTTCTCTATGACGAACCGGGGCGCGTGTCCGGGTCATGAAGTGGGTTGACATGGATTGACCTTCGTTCGTAACGCGCCGCGACACACGACACGCGCGATCGGTTTTATCCGAGGTTAGTAAGGAGGAGAAGACGATGTTCCATTTGACGAAAGGGCGCTTTTTTGCAGTGCTTGTGCCGGCGCTGCTGCTCGCAGCGGTGATTGGCATACCGCTCGCCGCACAGGATACCGCCGACGCGGCGGACACGGTTTTGATTGGCACCGTAAGTTTTAGTGGTGGTACGCTCTTGATTACCACGGATGAAGGCACGTTCACAGTCGTGCCTACCAGTAGCGATCCCCTTACAGATATACAGGACGGCGACGTAATTATTGTCGTCGGCACACTGCAACCCGATGGCACGACGGTTCTGGCGTCCCATGTCGAACCGTTCACGGGCGAGGATCCGCTCGATGGCGACAATGGCGACGACACTTTAGACGGCGACAACGGGGATGACACGCTGGATGGCGATAACGGCGATGATACCCTCATTGGGGACAACGGCGACGATACGCTGTTTGGCGATGACAAGGTGACCATCTGCCACGCCACCAGCAGCGAGAGCAACCCATATAACGAGATCACTGTCGCGGAACCCGCTTTGGACGCGCATCGCGCGCATGGCGACATCATCCCCGCGCCCGCCGATGGCTGCCCTGATGCGCTTGCTGGCGACAACGGCGACGACACGCTCGACGGTGATAACGGCGACGACACCCTCGACGGAGACAACGGGGATGACACGCTCATTGGGGATAATGGCGACGACACGTTGATTGGCGACAACGGCGATGACACGCTGATTGGCGATAATGGGGACGATACACTGATCGGTGACAACGGGGATGATACGCTGAGCGGTGAGTGCACTATGGAAAGCCATCCGGTTGCCGAAGCGCTGGCGGAGGAATTTGGCGTCGGCGTGGATGAAATCCTCCAGCAGCGCTGCGACGGCAACGGTTTCGGTGAGATCGCGAGCGCCTATCTGCTGGCGGAACTGGCAGGTGGCACCGCACAGGAATACCTGGATCGCCATGCCGCAGGCGAGGGCTGGGGACAGATCGTGCGTGAAACCGGCGTGCATCCAAGCCAGCTTGCGCCGGGGCGTGTTATCCGTCGTGGCGGCGATGATCTGTCCGGCGAGAACGGCGATGACACCCTCGATGGCGACAACGGGGATGACACGCTCATTGGCGATAATGGTGACGACACGTTGATTGGCGACAATGGCGACGACACGCTCATTGGCGACAATGGCGACGATACCCTCTTTGGCGAGAACAAGGTGACAATCTGCCACGCTACCAGCAGTGAGAACAACCCGTACAATGAGAACACCGTGGCGGAGTCGGCGCTGGACGCGCATCGCGCGCATGGCGACATCGTCCCCGCGCCCGCCGATGGCTGTCCGGATGCGCCCGCGGGTGACAGCGGCGATGATACGCTCGACGGGGATGATGGCGACGACAATGGTAATGGGAATGACAACGGTGGCGGAAACGGCAATGCCAACGGTAACGCCAATGGAAACGCCAACGGCAACAGCGGCGGTGACGAAGGCAGCGAGAACGGCGACGACGGCGCTGGCGACGAGGGCAGCGGCGGTAATGGGAATGGCAACGGCAATGGGAATGGCAACGGCAACGGAAATGGCAACGGCTAGCCTAATCACTGGCTAACGCAGTCGAAGGAGAAGCGCCGGTCGGAAACAAGCGACCGGCGCTTCTTTATTCATTGGCGGATCGGTTGCAAAAGGTTTGTGTTATGATAGGTTTACCGGAGTGGTCAGGGGACGAAATTTCGATGCCAGCAAATGTCGACGCGATGGTCAGGGAAGGCGTCAGCGCCTTCAAAGCGGGCAACAAGGAAGACGCCCGCGCGTTCCTGATGAAAGCGGTTGAGCTTGACCAGTATAACGAGCAGGCGTGGCTGTGGCTGAGCGCCGCGGTCGAAACGCTCGACGACCAGCGCACGTGTCTGGAAAATGTCCTCGCCATCAACCCCGACAACGAGCGAGCGCGCAATGGTCTCCAGCTCATCACGCAGCAAATCACGGGCGGATCTCCCGCGCCCGCCGCTCCACCCGCGCCGAGCGCCCCGACGGGCTTTGAAGACATGCCGACGAGCGCGGAATGGGCGCTGCCAGCCGACGACGAGCCGGCGCCTGCCGCCGGTACGCACCCGCTTCAGGAGCCAAGCTCGGCAGAATACGACGCCTGGCTGTCGAACCTGAACCTCGCCAAATCCGAGAACGGGCACGCCGAAGCCAAGCAAAGTCCTGCTGCGCCGGATGCGGGAACGCCGTTTGGCGACTTCAACCTGTTCAACACCGATCAGGAAATCTTCACCGCCGGACCGTTTAGCACGACCGATTTTGAAGAAATTTTCACACCCGTAACGCCCTCACCCGTCCGGGATAATAAGCCGCCCGCGCCTCCGTCCGCGATCCTGTCGCCCGGCGCGGAAGGCGCGATGCTCGCACCCGACCAGAAAGTGGGCGCGCTGTTTGCCGAGCCGGACGACGACTTCTCCGATCTGGAACTGGAAGCGCTGGATACCACCGAGTTGTTCAGCTACATCCCCGACGAGATTAAGCCGACGCGCCTGCCCGGCACGCGCGAGCGCCATCCGGTCGCGCTGGTGATCGGATTGATTGTCCTGATTCTGCTTAACCTCGGCGCGGCGGCGCTTCTGGTCTATCGCCTCGCGCTGGCATGAGAAGCAGTTAGCGGTCAGCTTTCAGCTAAACATTAAAACCTAACATAGAGCAACAGAATGGTTCATCCGGTAAATTCGTAAACCGGGCACCACACGTCGTGCCCCTACGACCGACTGTCTTTTCGCCAACTGACTTGCCGGACGAACCACTGAGAGGCAGAGGAACAGAGAGCTATTTTCCTTGCGTCCTGGCTACCTTGCGCCTTTGCGTTAACTCGCTTGATCTTTAGCTGAAAGCTGAGCGCTGACCGCTTCTCGAAACTTCACGCTAGACGCGCAATCGCCCGCATGATACAATGACGCCCATTCTGAACCGGAACAGAACCATTTGAGGTCAACAGAGACTTATGGCGAATCATCGCTCCGC
>CALMDI010000169.1 GCA_937864975.1 uncultured Chloroflexota bacterium
CAGCAAATGCACAAGCGTGGTATAGACGATGAACCCCACCAGCGGCAGCGCCAGCCGCCAGCGATAGCGCGCCAGCCACATCCCCGCCAGCCCGCCGATCAAAGCGCCATAATGAAATCCATAAATCGCCAGTTTCTGCCAGAAGTAATCGCCGCGCGTCAGTGCGATCAACCCCGCGGGCGTGCGATCCGTCCTCAGCCACTCGCCCGCCAGCTCGCGCAGGCTCTGACCGGGGAAGAACACGGTGCCGTGCGGCTGCAAATATGCCCCAACCAGTTCTGTCGCGCGGCGTCGAAGATACCCGACCGGATCGCTTCCAATGACGGACGAGGCGGCATCCACGTAGGCATCCTGCCGTTCCGCATCCTCCGGTAAGGGCGCGCCGATCTCCTGGCTCAAACGATCATCGACCTCGGAAGGACCGTCCCAACCGGTCGCGCCAATGTACAGAAAGGCGGGCAAGCCTTCGCCCGCGATGATGAACCGGTTCCATCGCGCCAGGTTATAGACCGTCCACGTGGAGACGACCGCGCCATAGACGACCAGAAGCCACACCGCATACCGCAGCGCCGCCCGCCGCGGAAACACCAGCAGCAGGTGAATCGCCAGCCCGACCGGAAACAGCAGAAATACCGCGCGCGTCAGAGTCGCCAACCCCAGCAGCGCGCCGACGACCGCCAGCCAGCGCAGCGGGTGCGCCTCCTCGCGCGCCAGCCAATCGACGTAGGCGGTCAGCGCTGCCGTCACGAAGAAGATGTAGACGGTCTCGGTCGTGATGCGCGCCGCTTCCATTACGAATACGGGCGAGATCGCCAGCGCGCCCGCCGCCAGCAGCCCGGCGCGCACGTCGCGAGACACGCGGTAGGCAAGGCGATAGGCAAAATAGCAGGTCGCGATGCTAAGAAGCGCCTGAGTCACACGAATCGCGACGATACCGGAATCGGGCGACAGGGTCGCCTGCCACATGCCCACGAACAACGGATACACCGGCGGCACGCCCATCGTGGACAGCTCGACGACAATGCCGCTCTCCGGTTGCAGCCCGGTCACGAGCGTATAACCATTGCCAAGATACCACAGGCTGTCGCTCCCCCGATCCGCGTAAACCGCGGCAGGGTCCTGCGCCACGCCATAGACGAGCCGCAGCGCCAGCCCCGCGGCGAGTACCAGCCACAGCCAGCGTCGCGATACGACGGTCTCAGGATGCCGCAGCGGAATCGTCACGCGATTGCCCGGCATTCGGCGCGATTGCATAAAACACGTACTCCGTCCCCGGCACGTCCGCGACCGGGGTAAAGCGCGGATCGGTCTCCGTTCTATAATAC
Source organism: uncultured Chloroflexota bacterium (assembly GCA_937864975.1). Lineage (GTDB taxonomy): Bacteria > Chloroflexota > Anaerolineae > Aggregatilineales > Phototrophicaceae > ZC4RG36. The sequence goes on from CALMDI010000169.1 coordinate 1,326, forward strand.
AGCGCGTCGAGTTCAAGGCGATCCGGCGGCATCAGCAGGTAATCGACGCCGTAGCGTTCGGCAACCTCCAGCACCGTCTCGCGGTCATCCGACGGGAACAGGACGGACGGAATGCCGACGAAGCTGAGCATGAAGGGATCCTGCGTCATCAACACCATCTCGCCGTCGCCGTTGGCGTCCGGCAGCGTTTCCGCGACCGCCGCCATCGCTTGAATTCGACTCAAATAACTCGCCGCGAAACGTGCGTCGGCGCGGACGAATTCAAAGGCGTTTGCCGCCAGAAACACGGTTGCCAGCGCCATCGCGCCGGCGCGCAGTCGGTGGCTGGTCACGGCGCGTTCCAGCGCGTAACCCGCCAGCGGCAGCAGCAGCGGCACCAGCGTCAGGTACACCTTTTTGAAGCTGCCGCCCTGACTTTTAAACGGCACCAGCACGGTATAGAACACGAAGAAGCCGAGCAATAAGATCAGCGTGGGCGCAAGCACGATCAGCCGCTGGCGATCGCGCGCCGCGAACAGCAGAATCAAGCCGCCTGCCACCGCCACCGGCAGAAACATGTCGAGTGTCGTGTACATCAGCTTGATACTTGCCGCCATCTCGAACAGCCGCTTGCCGATCAACTGCAGGGGCGTCTGGCGCTCCAGCATGGTTTCCAGATTGAACACGCCGTTATAAACGTAATGATCGCGGTAATCGGTGAAAAAGAACATGCGCTCCATGTTCGGCGTCGCCACCGAGCCGCTGTAGGTCAGGTTGCGGAGAATCCAGGGCGCGAAGACCAGCGCGGCGACCACCGGCACAAGCGCCACGTACCGCCAGCGGATAGAGGGTATCCACTGACGCCGTCGCAGCAGCGCATAGAGCGCCAGCGTCAAAACGAAGGCGGGCAGCAGGAGCGAACTGTCGTTGCGATTGAGATACGCCAGCCCTGCCATCGCGCCGCTGAGCGCGAATGCCCACCACTTCCCCGTTTGCAGCCCGTGCGTGAGCAGCAAAATCGTCGCGCAAACCAGCAGCGCGTTCGGAATGGTCGTGTCCGTTCTCACGGAGTTCAGCACGAATTCCGGCAGGAAAGCCACCGACGCCGCCACGAACAGGCAGGTGGTTTCGCTCAGTCGAAACTGCTTCGCCGCCCCGTAGCCCACAATCGGCAGCAGACTCCCGATCAGGATAAACAGCGCCAGCGCGGTGTGGACGTTGAGTGAACCCATCAGCGCCATCGGCGCGGCGGCGATATAGCTGGTCAGCGGTGTGTTGTAGTCATCGGGATGCACGACCGTGTCCGGGGGATTGTTGAACTGCCACAGGTAATCGACGATGTAGCCGTTGCCCCGCGCGAGCTGCACGCCGATGTTGTAGTAGTGGTTGGGGTCGGAGATGCCGGGGTGAACGACAAAGGTGAGCAGAACTAGCCGCATCACGAGCGCTCCGACGCAGACAAGCGCCAGCTTCCAGAACCGTGTCATGGTGCCCTTTTTCGGCAGCGTCGAACCCGGCTCATTATAGCGGATAGCGGGTAGCCGTCAGCGGTCAGCTAAAAGCCAATTCAAAAACTTAACACAGAGGCGCAGAGGAACAGAGACACAGAGAAATTTTTCCTTTGCGCCTCTGTTTCTCTGCGTTACGCCGTTATCTTTGTCTTTAAGCTGGTGGCTGAAAGCTGACCGCTGATAGCTAATCGCTACTGGATATTCCAGCGCGCGCGCGTGAGCAGCGAGCCGCCCGCCGGGTCGGAGAGGTAGGTCGTCTGTCCGTCGAACAGGCGCAGCACGCTCAAGCCGCCGCCGACCGCCTCGACCACGACGTATTGACCGTCCGGCGACACAAACCCCGAAACCGCGCCCGCCAGCATCGGCGCTGCCTGACACGACGCGGGGTTGGACAGGCATTGAAGATTGACCACGCGCGCTTCGCGGTCGGCGGGATCATAGGCGTTCGCCGCATACGCGGTGTATGCCAGTGTCGTGCCGCCCACGTCGAGAATGGTCTGTGGAGCCACGTTCGCGCCAAGCGTCACCGCGCTGCCCGCGCAGCCGCCTGTCCCCACACAGCCCAGCGACACAGCTTTCACCATCTCGCCGTCGAGGAAGAAAACCCAGCCGCCCTCGGTTTGCACCTCGGCGGCAGAGGCAGGCAAAAGCTCCTCGCCGCGCTGCAACGGGTTATCGGCGCACTGGCTCGTCAGGCAGCCGACGTCGACAATCCGCACAAAGTTGGTCGCGTCACGGTAAATCAACAGGGTCGTGCCCGGCACCCAGGCAATCGGGTTAATCGGCGCCATGCGCCCGCTGTCCAGTTGCAGAGTCGCCCCGGTCGCCGCATTTGTCACGGCGAGCATACTCGTCGCGCCCATCCCGTTATAGGTCACCAGCGGCGCGACCTCCGACCACAACCCGCTGTACTGCCCCACCGGGTCGCCGCCCATCACCGGGATGGGCGCGCCGCCCACGGATTGAACGACGTTGCCGCCCCCCTGCGCGAAGAAAAGAAACTGCCCATCGGATGACATACTCTGGGATTGGGACAAATGCGCGCGGTCGCCCGCGGCGTCCATCGGCGAGCGCACGGTGATGGTGTCGGACGCGGCGGCAAGTGAGAGAGCCTGCCCCCCACCGGCGGGTACCGCCACCAGTTGGTTGCCCGACGCCACGACGACCGCGCTGCCGTCCGGCATCCAGTTACCACCCGACACCTGCCCGCCGAGCCGCCCGATCTCGGACACCGACTGGCTGGACGTATCCCCGACCCGAAGGCTGACGTCGCCCTCGCCCAATGCAAAGAACACCCGCCGCCCGTCCGGCGACCAGGAATAGCCGAGCGTCCGGTTTAACACCTCACCGGGATTCGTCACGATCCAGCGGTACGAACCATCGCCGCTGCTGATAATCAACTGCCCGGCGCTGTTGATAAACGCCAGCAGCGAGCTGGATTGCGCGAGCGTGGGCTGCATCGCAACCAGGACAAACGCGAAAAGGAGGCTCAACGTGCGGAGCCAACCCCTTCCAAACATGGGCGATCCTTTCAAAGCCGAACCATTGATCGAACGAATTCTGCGACCGCGTCTAACTTGGTCTATACTGTAAGGTACACGACCTTTACAATAGGCGTCCCCCCACAAAATGAGGGGCAACCGCTGGCGTAGCTCAACCGTAGGGCAAGCGTCTGTTAAAGCTTAGCATTTGCTAAGATTACGGTCACGTTATCTTGCGGTACATCTACAATAGCAGTTTACAACGATTTGTTGAGTAACCCGTGATTTAGTGTCAGCCCCGTTTCCAGTCGTTAGTGTTGAAGGGCATTCCCCGATGAACCTCAGATATTTCATCCTCTTGCTGTCCCTCAGTCTGCTTGTCGCCGGATGCAGCGCGTTTCCCGGCTTGCGTGTTTTGACCGGTGAGGACACCGGCGAGAACGCGGCAAACCGCGTGGTCGAAGAACTCGACCTTGTGATGGCGGACAAGACCGGCGCGACCGACCCCTCGCTCATGGCGGCAGCGGATCGCATTGAAGCCGCGAGCGGCAGCGTCGACATCATCGAAATCCGGCAGGATCCTGAAACCGACACCTTTGTCGTCTACATGCTCTATCTGCCGCCGCAGGTGCCGCAAACCCTCGAAGGACAGGCGATGCTGCTCGATTCGCTGCGCCGCGCGATGGAGATTACCTGGCAGGGCGTCCTCCCCGAAAGCGTGGGCGCGGATAATATCCACATCAGCCTGCTGGAACCGGGGGCGATCAACACCCTCGACCAAGGTCAGGGCATGATCGGAATTGTCGCCGTCAACGCGGAGATCGGACGCGAGGACGCCGCCGCGTACCTGAGCGGCACGCGCAACCTCGACACGTTCTACAGCCTGATCGTCAACGGGCAGCTAACGTACCAGAGTCCGCAGTCCTTCGAGTTGTACGAGGGGACGCCAAACCACCCGATGTTCATGGTTTCGCAGCTTGCGCAGTCCTGAACCCCGGCGAGCCTGAACCGTTTTCCCGTTCTGTGAGTCCTGAGTATAGGACAGTGTAACCATGACGAATTCCCTGCTTGATCCCAATAAGCCCGCGACCTCGGTGCTCCAGTTTGCCTGGGAGGCTGAGGAGACGCTGGTAGAGCAGCGCCGTCGCAGCCTTCGCTACCGAATCCAGCGCTTTATTTCGCGCACCTGGCTCCCCGCGCTTCTGATCGGCATCATCACGGCTGCCCTGCTCGATGCCTCCGTAATGACGGTCTTCGTGCAAGGGGTTCCGTTTATCCTGCGGATGATCATGTCGGTGGCGCTGATTATCGGTCAGTTCGTGCTGATCTTCTGGTTCCTGAGCCGGTCGCGCATGTACACCATCTGGCCCGGCGCGGAAGGCGTCAGCTTTACCGACTATCGCGGTCAGCCGGAGCTTCTGGAGCAGGCAAAGCAGATTGTCAAGCTCCTGCGAGGCGTCAAAGTCTTCGAGCAGGCGGGCGGCGAGCCGTTGAACGGCTTGCTGCTGGAAGGACCTCCCGGCACGGGCAAGACATGGCTCGCGCAGGCGATCAGCACCGAGGCGGGCGTCCCCTTCTTCTTTGTCGATGCCTCGTCCATGAACTCGATGTTTTTCGGTATCGCGCCGCTCAAGGTCTCGCGCCTGTATGGCAGGGCGCGCAAAGCCGCCAAGGAGTACGGCGCGTCGGTCGTCTTCATTGACGAGATCGATGCTAT
>CALMDI010000170.1 GCA_937864975.1 uncultured Chloroflexota bacterium
GTGCGCGACGCCACCAGCGCCATCGGTGACGTAGAAGAACAGGTCTTCGCCGGGGCGCGGTGGGGCAAGCGGCGCGCTGCCGCCGGGACTCACGACCACCGCTTCCAATCGGGCATCGACGTGCCGCTCTATCGGAGAGTCATCGCCGACGAGGGTGTAGATCGTCGCATCGTCCACCTGGCGCGCGGGCAGCTCATCCTGGCGAAGCTGCTGGTAATGCGCTGGCAATCCACGATGCTTCGGGTCTGCCGCGAACCAGATTTGGATCACCCGCACCGGGTCGTCGGTCAGATTTAGCTCCTGGTGTTCAACCCAGTCGCCGGAAAACATCCGCTGAAGCTCGCCCGCGCCGATGTCGCCTTCGCCGCCAGTCGAGTCCTCGTGATGCAACGTGCCTTCCAGAATCCAGGTATAGATTTCAAGCCCGCGATGCGGGTGCCACGTAAAGCCGCTGCGCGGCGCGATGCGCGTCATGTGCGCGGTCAGCATCCCGCTCAGGCGCTGCAACGGACTCCATCCGCCGACCGCGAAGTGAGACTGCAGCCAGTCGATGGGATGGATGCTCGGAAACGTCGATGCCGGGTAATGCTGAACGGACTTCGCGCGCACGAAGCCGGGCGCGATCTTGGTCGAGTACATACTTACCTCCAGTTCGATTATACAAAAGAGGTCGGCATGAGCACACGCCGACCTCTTCCTCGTTGCAGACACCCGATGCTAAGCGGTCGCCGTCTCGGTGACGAGAATCGCTTCCGCGTCCAGTTCCAGCTTGATCTCCTTGCCGACTACGAGACCACCCGCCTCAAGCGCGACGTTCCAGGTAAGACCCCAGTCGAAGCGGTCAATCTTCGCGGTGGCTGCGAAGCCAATGCGCTTCTCACCCCCAAAGCCGGACGTCTCGCCTATGTACTCCACCTTCATGGTGAGCGGGCGCGTCACGTCGCGGATCGTCAGGTCGCCGGTGACGTTCGCCGTATTCGGTCCCGTCACTTCGACCTTCGTGCTCTTGAACGTCAGCGTGGGGTAATTGGCGACGTCCAGAAAGTCGGCGCTGCGAAGATGATTATCGCGATCCGCCACGCCGGACGACAGGCTCGCCGCGTCGATTTCCGCTTCGACGCGCGCGTTTTCCGGGTGCTCCGGGTCGAATTCAAGCACGCCGTTGGCGATATCGCAGCGACCACGAACTGTGGTCACCATCATATGCCGAGCCGAAAAGCTCGCGCTGGTGTGTGCCGGGTCAAGTGTCCAAACAGCCATTGTCCTGCTTCCCTCTCCCTATCCTCAACAATAAACGGACTATAGTCCGTTTTAACTTTCCCAAGAATATCACAGTTCCGCAGAGAACATCTTTAGAAGCAGATGAGAAAGCGGACTGGAGTCCGCTTATGAATTAGGGGTCAGGAATTGAGGAACTTATCCAGCGTCGCGAGCACGCCGTCGCGAATTCGAGACAGGTCATAGCCGAGGATATCGCGCTGAAATACGACCGTGTGGATGCCTGTCAGCACGTAAAGCGCGTCGGTCATGTAGTCCACGTCGCCGGAGACCTGCATCTGCTGAAGCAGGCTGCGAATCGTGAGCCGCCACCACAGGTGCGCCGGATGCGCCAGCGCGGTATCGCCATCGTGCTTCACTGCGGCGGCGGCAGTTTCAAATCGCAAATGAAACGCGCGGATGCCAGCGGCGCCCGCTTCGCCGTGATCATCGGCGACGACGAGGCAGGCAGGCAGGTCGTTTCGCTGAAGCCTTTGCGCGTATCCGGAGAACAAGTGCAGGTCGACGCGCAGCAAGCGGCGACATTGATCCTTAACTCCAATAATCCCTGATTCAATCACTACAGAAAAATTCGACATGGCATTCGATCTCGAAGAGCAGGAAAAGATAGCCGAACTGAAGCAGTTCTGGAATCAATACGGCAAGCTGATCGTCACGCTGGCAGTAGCCGCGCTGGTTGCCTTTGCCGCCGTGCAAGGTTGGCGTTATTACCAGCACAACCAGGCGCAGCAGGCCTCGTCGCTGTTCACCAAGTTTGGCGAAGCGGTGCGCAAGAACGACGTGAATGAGATTCGCGCAGTGGGCAAAAAGGTGATGGACGAATTCGGTTCCACTGCGTACGGGCCGGCCGCGGCGCTATTGCTTGCGAAAACCAATTATGTCAACGGCGATAGCGCGGCCGCCGCCGATCAGTTGCAGTTTGCGATCGACAAGGCGCGCGATGCGCGCGGCGACGAGGCCGCGGCGGCCCTTGCCCACCAGGTAGTAGCCGACGTGGGCAGTACGCCGCGCCTCTCCCGTTTCCAGCCGAGCCGTGGATGTTGCTTGTACAGTTGAGCCAGTGGCCTGATGTGCCAATGCCACGATGCGCGTCGCGATTTCGATTTCGTTCTGGCGGCTGTAGCGGGCAAGATGTTCCACCTGCTGGCGGTAACGATTACGCGTGTCATCGTTCATCACCGCATAGAAACCTGCCGGGTCTTGCATGAGCAGGCGATGGACGAGACTGACGGCCTCGAAAAACAATTTCCAGTCTGTATTGTTGACCACGCGCAGACCAACAAACGCGTCTGCCACAATCTGATCATCATCCAAATTAGCTTGCTTCGAGCTATTACCTGTTACTC
>CALMDI010000171.1 GCA_937864975.1 uncultured Chloroflexota bacterium
CAGCACGGGCGGGACAATCGTGCCGCTCAAGCCGTTGCCCGCGTCCAGCACGACCTTGAGCGGGCGGCGAATCGTCACCTTCGTCTTGATTGTCTCCATGTGCTTGCGGCTCATGTTGTAGTCTTCGTCCACCGCGCCGCTGCCGGAGGCGAATTCGCCGCTCTGGATAATCGCCAGCAGGTTCATAATCTGCTGGTCGGCAAGCGCGAGCGAGCCATACGCCATCTTGATGCCGTTGTACTTGGTGGCGAGGTGACTGCCCGTAATCATGACGCCTGCGCCCTTCGCGCCGTAGCTCGCGGACGCGAAATAGACTGTCGGCGTGAGCACCTGTCCGATGTCGGTCACGTTCATGCCGGTCGAGGTCAACCCCTCCGCGATTCCCATCTTGAGCGGCGGGGACGTCAGGCGGTTATCGGTGCCGACGAAGACGCGCTCGGTTCCAAACTGCTTCGGCAGATAGGTTCCCAGCGCCCTGCCCACAAGACGCGCAACGTCCGCTGTGAGCTGCGGCTTGTCGCCATCGACCGTGCCGCGAATGTCATACTTCCGAAAAATTGAAGTGTCGAACTGCGTCATTCGGTTAGCCCCTTCGCCCACCCATCGTCAACCAGCCCTAGACCTTGATGACCTCGCCATTCGCCGCCAGCGCCGCGAACGCCAGGTTCCCGCTTGTCGGGTCGGCGTCAATCTTGACCTTCGTACCCGTCGGCGGGTTCGCGCGCAGCAGGAAATCCGCCAGCGGCTCGCGCACCGAGCGCCGGATGATTCGCCGCAGCGGGCGCGCGCCGTACTCTGGCTCGTCGTTCTGCGCCAGCATCCACGTCACCGCCGGGTCGGTGAATTCAAGCGTCAGCCCGCGCTCCTCCGCCATCCGGTTTTCGGTCTTGAGCATCAGCAGCAGAATGTCGCGCAGCACTTCCGGCGTGAGCGCATTGAACATAATGATCTCGTCGAGGCGGTTGAGGAATTCGGGGCGGAAGAACGTCCGTACTTCTTCCATCGCCTCGTCGCGCACTTCCTCGGTAATCACCGGCACCGCGAGATTTTGCGAGCCGAGATTGCTCGTCAGAATGATGACCGTCTCGCTGAAATGCACGGTATTGCCGCGCCCATCGGTCAGTCGCCCTTCCTCGATCATCTGGAGCAGAATGTCGAGGATGCGCGGGTGCGCCTTTTCGACCTCGTCAAACAGAACGATGAGGTACGGCTGCTGGCGCACGCGCTCGGTTAGCTGCCCGCCCGCCTCGCTGTCCACGTAGCCGCTGGGCGAGCCGATAAGCCGGTTCAGGCTGCTCTCGTCTTTGAACTCGCTCATGTCCAGCGCGAGCATCGCGTCCTCGCTGCCGAACATGAACTCCGCCAGCGCCTTCGCTAACTCTGTCTTGCCGACACCGGTCGGACCCAGGAACAGGAACGCCCCAATTGGTCGCCGCGGGTCTTTTAAGCCCACCCGCGCCGTCTTGATCGCCCGGCTGACCGCCAGCACCGCCTCGTCCTGCCCGATGATGCGCTCCTTCAGATGCTCGACCATGCTGGCGTAGCGCAGGCGCTCGTCCTGCCCCAGCTTGCTCACCGGAATGCCGGTGACCTGGCTCGTCACCAGCGTCACGTCTTCGCTGTCGAGGCTGTCCGGCGCGCTCGCTTCGGACTTATAGGCGAGGTTGCTCTGGCGGCTCATGTTGACCATCGCCGCCGTCCGGTGCAGCAGGTGTTCGGCGGAGCGCGGGAGCGGCTGCGTGGTGATGTAACGCTTCGCCAGCCGCGCCGCCAGCGTCAGCGCTTCGTCGGTGATTTGCAGCTTGTAATCGGCTTCCAGGTGCGGCTTGAGCACCTTGAGCATTTCCAGCGCTTCGTCCACCGATGGCTCCGGCACGCGCAAGACCTGGCTGTGCTCGGCAATCGCGCCCGTCGTCGCCAGCCGCTGCTGGTACTCCTGCTCCGTCGTTGTGCCGATGATGATCGGATCGTTCTCCAGAAACGCGCGCTGGATCATCGGCGCGGATTTGGCGAACTCGGCTTTGAGCGGTCCGCCGAAGAAGCGATGAATGTGTGGCACGAAAAAGATTCCGCCGCGCGCCTGATTCAGCCCGGCGCGAATCGCCTTCTGGTCATTGTCCAATAACGCCGTCTCGTCCACCTGCACGAGGCTGTTGAGCGCCGCCGGACCCTTCCCCTCGGACATGAGCAGCGCAAGGCTGTACACCAGCGTGCGCTTGCCCACCCCGTCGGGTCCCACGAGCAGAATGTGACGGTTAACCGTCTGCGACAGGATATTAATCATGTCACGCAGCAGATTTTCGCGGAAGTAGACCGCGCGCAGCTTGCCTGTTTTCGCCCCGGCGACGTAATCCTGCGTCGTACCGTTGGTACGCTCCGCCGTGTACGCCGACTCGTTCATCAGGTCGGAGATGGCTTTAGGCGTGATCCCGTGCTGGCGCAGCAAGCCGCTGGTGCTGATCTGCGCCTCCGCCAGTACGCTCAGCGCGTGGTCGGTGTCCACCCGCACCTGATCGAGCGAGTTGGCAAGGCTCAGCGCGTCGTCGATCAGGATGATGGTCTGACGCGACAGCGGCACCTGTCGGTTATTCCGCGCCACGAAGTCGAGGTTGCCGTCGGCGTCGCGGCGGTTTTCGGCGGCGAGATGTGTCTGGCGGTCAAGACGCTCCAGATCGGCGCCGCGGTTGGCTTTGAACTCTTGCAGCAGCCGCGCCGCCGCCGTATCCTTCTTCCGCAGCAGCGCCAGCAGCACCAGCTCCGGCATGACCGTCGGCTTGCGGTATTGGTCTTTCAGGGCGACGGCGTCGTTCAACACCGCGTCCATGTCTTTGCTCAGCAAATCCGGGTTCAGCGTCCCCATGCAGTCGTACATCCTGTGAATGCGTTCGCGGGATGGCTATAAAGGTAACTTGAAATGTGGCGAGGGACAAGGAACTTGCGGTGATTTATCTGCCTGGCAAGTTATCGGGGGTGTACTTACACAGCATACTTTGTTCGCGATAGCCTTAACCACGCCAGGTTACAAATAGAGATTTAGCCGTGATTGCTAGTCGGGCAACCCCACCCCGTCTCGCTTGCGCGGGGTTCCCGCCAAA
>CALMDI010000172.1 GCA_937864975.1 uncultured Chloroflexota bacterium
CCCGACGAGTCCATAGCGCGCCATCTTGAAGATCGGCGCGTCGGCGTCTTTGTTGATGGCGACGATGGTTTTGCTGGAACGCATCCCCGCCTGATGCTGGATCGCGCCGGAAATGCCGCAGGCGATATACAGGTCGGGGCTGACATTTTTGCCGGTTTGCCCGACCTGATGCGCGTAGGGGATGTAGCCCGCATCGACCGCGGCGCGGCTGGCGCCGACCGCCGCGCCGAGCGCGTTTGCCAGCGGCTGAAGGACATTCTCAAAGCCGTCTTTCGCCTTCCAGACGGCGGGATCGGCGGTGCCTGCGGGCGGCTCTTTCGGGTTATTCGCCATGCCGCGCCCGCCGGACACGATGATTGCCGCGTCGGTGAGGTTGACGGTGCCGACTTCCTTTTCAAAGCCTTCGACTTTGGTGGCAATCTGGTCTTCGGTCAGCACGGGCTGCACCGTGGTGACGTTCGCCGTTGCGCCTTCGCGCGGTTCCAGCGCCTTGAAGGCGCGTCCACGCAGGGTGACAAACTGCGTGCCTTCGCCCGTGGTCGCGGCGTCGCTGAGGACTTTGCCCGCGTAGGCGGCGCGCGCCGCCTTGAGAGCGCTGCCGTCGACTTCGAGGCTGAGCACGTCGGAAAGAAGCGCGCTGTCGGTGTCGGCGGCGGACGTGGCGAGCAGTTCGCGCCCGCGGGACGTGGCTCCGGCGAGAACGACCCGCGGCGAGTTCTCCTGCACGAGTTTGGTCAGAAGCGCGGCGTAAGGTTCCAAACGGAAATCATTGAGGGTTGCGTCGTCGGAGACGAGGATGTTATCCGCGCCGTAGGCGGCGGCTTCCTGAGCGACCGCCGGGGCATTTTCGCCAAACACCAGCGCCGTCAGCGGCACGCCGAGTGTGTCCGCGGTCATGCGCCCCGCGGCGAGAGCTTCCCAGCTTGTCGGAAGCGCGCTGCCCTCGAAGGTTTCAATCCATACGTAGACGGCGCTCACAGCAGCTTCTCCTCGATCAGACGATCCACCAGCGTTTTCGCCTGTTCTTCGGGCGTCCCGGTAATCATCTCGACCTTGGCATCGCGCGGCGGCAGGTTGCGATAGGTGACGGCGCGCGTTTTCGCGGCGGGCGCGCTGACGCCTAAATCCGCCAGCGACCAGGTGGGAATGACCGCCTTCGACGCCTTGCGGATGCCGATGAAGGAAGGATAGCGTGGCTCGTTAATGTCCTTCACGACGCTGATGACGGCGGGAAGTTTGCTGGTGACGATCTGTTTGCCCTGTTCGAGCAGGCGCTCGACCTTGATGGTTTTCGCGTTGAAATCGATCTCGCGGATTTTGAACACGTAGCTGAGCATCGTCCAGCCGAGCTTGCGCGCGGTCTGGTAAATATGCTGGTCGGTGCCGACGTCGACACTTTCCTTGCCGAAGATGACGAGATCGACGTCGCCCAATTTTCGGACCGCCGCCGCCGCTGCGGTGGCATAGGCGAGGCTGTCGCCGCTGGCGAGGGCGTCGTCCCAGACGCGCGCGGCGTCGTCAAAGCCCATCGCGAGGCTGTGCTTGAGGGCGTCACTGTGCATTTCGGGACCGATGGCGATGACCGTGGTTTTGCCACCCGCATTTTTCGCCTGAACCAGCGCTTCTTCGAGCGCGTACTCATCCCAGGGATTGACGACGGTGGCGGCGTCGCCCCACGAGACCTTGCCATCCGCGCCGACCTCGACCTTCGCGGCGGTGTCGGGCGTGCTGCGTGTAAAGACAACAACGTGCAAGAGTGCATCCTCCCTTTTGACACCCGGCAGCGTGCCGGGCATGAGCACTTTGGCGTAAATTCTAGCGCAGAGACGGGAGGGTTACGAGCGGGGCAAGGAGATCGCATCAAAGACAAATCGAACCGTCAAGACGCCAAGAACGCAAAGCAATACAAAACTTATCGCAGAGCAACAGAAGGACGGAGAAACAGTGGAAAAACGAGATGCAGGGTTCTTTGCAAAAAGCGGTAACATCGCCTAAAGTCTCGACGAGCGAGCACACGGTTGAGGGGAGCATGGCATGGCGGAGACCGTCCCGGCGCGGAGCGAGATCGCGCGCGAACATACGTGGAATGCGGAGAGTGTCTTCCAGTCGCCGGAAGCGTGGAAAGACGCCTATGACCGGATGATGGAAACGCTGCCGGAACTGGAACACTTCAAAGGGCGGCTGGGCGACGACGCTCAGACACTGGTGGAGTGGCTGGCGGTCTCGGAAGCGTATCTTGAGCGCGTCGGTCACGTGTTCTTTTACGGCATCATGTCGCAGTCGGTCGACTCCAGCGATTCCGCTGCCGCCGCGATGGCGACGCAGGCAAACGGGCTTCTCTCCAACCTGCTCGCCGTGACCGCGTTTTCCAACCCCGAAATGTTGAGCATCGGTCGACAGACCCTGAGCACGTGGATGGACGAAGAGCCACGCTTGCAAAAGTACGCCCACTTCTTCGACGATCTGTTTCGCACGCAGGCGCACGTGCGCTCGGCGGACGTCGAAGAAGTGCTCGGATTGGCGTCGGATACGCTGTTCTCGATTGACAACACGGCGGAAGTGCTGGCAAACGCCGACATTCAGTTCGCGCCGGCGGTTGGCAGCGGCGGCGAGTCGTATGAGGTGACGCAGGGTAGCTTGCAGCGCCTGTACGGCAGCCCCGACCGCGAGGTGCGGCGCAGCGCCTGGGAGAGCTACAGCGACGGCTATCTTGCCTTCCAGAACACGTTTGCCAGCAACCTGACGGTGTCATTCAAGCGGGACGTGTTTCTCGCGCGGGCGCGGCGTTACCCCTCCACGCTGGAAGCCTCGCTGTTTCAAAACAATATCCCGCCGGAGGTGTTCCGCAACCTGATCGACACGTTCAGGCGCAACCTGCCGACGTGGCACCGCTACTGGGCGATCCGGCGGCGCGCGCTTGGCGTCGAGAGCCTGCATCCCTATGACGTCTGGGCGCCGCTGACGACCACGCAGATCGACGCGCCCTACGCGCAGGCGGTGGAATGGGTCTGCGAGGGGATGCAGCCGCTGGGCGAGGAGTACGTCGCGGCGCTGCGGCGCGGCTGTCTGGAAGAGCGCTGGGTGGACGTTTATCCCACCAAAGGGAAACGTCAGGGCGCGTTCTCATTCGGGTGGCGCGGGACGCATCCGTTCATCATGATGAATTACAACGACAACCTGCAAAGTGTCAGCACGCTCGCGCACGAGCTGGGTCACTCGATGCACTCGTATCTGACGTGGCGTCACCAGCCGATGACCTATGCCAGCGTGTCGCTGTTCGTGGCGGAAGTGGCGTCGAACTTCAATCAGGCGTTGGTGCGTGGCTATCTGCTGCGCGCGAACGACAATCCGCAGTTTCAGATCGCGGTGCTGGAAGAAGCGCTCACCAATTTCCACCGCTACTTCTTCATCATGCCCAGCCTGGCGCGTTTCGAGCTGGAAATGCACGAGCGCGTCGAGCGGGGCGAAGGCGTGACCGCCGAGTCGATGAATGCGCTGATGGCAGACTTGCTCGAAGAGGGCTACGGCGGCGAAGTGACGGGCGAGCGCGACCGCATCGGCATTACGTGGGCGCAGTTTGGACACCTCTACGCGAATTACTACGTGTACCAGTACGCGACCGGGATCGCGGCGGCGCACGCGCTGGCAGTGCCGATCCTGGCGGGAGAACCCGGCGCGGCAGAAAGCTATCTCCGATTTTTGAAGGCGGGCGGCTCGCTCTATCCACTGGACGCGCTGGCGCTAGCGGGGGTTGACATGACCTCGCCGGAGCCGGTCGAGAAGGCGTTCGCCACGCTGGCACGCTACGTGGATCGGTTGGAGCAGCTTACGAACCGGGAGCGAGAAAGCGCGCGCTGAGGTTGCGGAGGGCGCATACGACGATGACCGCGACGAATATCGTCGATATTTTTATGCCGGACGACTTCACATCCGACGCGACACCTGAAACCCGAGGTCAGTCAACAGAAAAATTGCCGTCGCCTATTGGTTCATCCGGCAAGTCTGATGGCGAAAAGACAGTCGGTCGTAGGGGCACGACGTGTCGTGCCCGTTTTACGAATTTACCGGATGAACCATTCTGCG
>CALMDI010000173.1 GCA_937864975.1 uncultured Chloroflexota bacterium
CGGAGCTCAACGTAGAGGTAATAACGAACGGGGTGGACGTGACTGCCTTCGATGTCCCGCAACAGCCGCGCCTGCCGGACATGCTGCTCTTCACCGGCAATTACGAATACGTGCCGAACGTCGACGCGGCGCGGCGGCTGGCGACCGACATTGTCCCGCAGGGGCAGGCGCGCGTGCCGGGTGTTACACTGTGGCTCGTGGGCAATGCCCCGCCGCCGGAGCTTCAGGCGCTGGCGAGCGACGCGGTCACGGTCACGGGGCGCGTGCCGGACGTGAAGCCTTATCTGGCTCAGGCGACTGTGTTTGTCTCGCCGCTGCGTTTTGGGGCGGGCATCAAGAACAAGGTGCTGGAAGCGCTGGCAATGGGGTGTCCGGTCGTGGCGACCCCGCTCAGCGTGGATGGCATCGACGCGCGCGACGGACACGACGCGCTGATTGCCGACGATGCCGGGCTGGTCGATGCGGTGACGCGCGTGCTGCAAGACGCCGAGCTGCGGCAGCGATTGTCCGAAAACGGGCGCGCGCTGGTCGAGACGCGCTACCGCTGGCAGCAGGTCGCGCAGCGTTATGAAGTGCTTTTTGCCGAGGTCGCGCAATGAGCGCGCGGTATCGCCAGGATGAATGACCACGGCAGCCAACCCGCCATGAACACCATCACTTATCCAAAAACGCTCGTCATCATCCCGGCGCTGAACGAGGAAGACAGCATCGCCTACGTGATCGACCTGATTCATCAGCACGCGCCGTGGGCGGATATCGCCGTCATCAACGATGGCTCGTCCGACCGCACTGGCGCGATTGCGGAGGCGTGCGGCGCGATTGCCCTGCACATGCCCTACAACGTCGGCATTGGCGCGGCGGTGCAGACCGGATTTTTGTATGCGTCTGAGCGGGATTATGACGTGACGGTGCAGACGGACGGCGATGGGCAGCACCCACCGTCGGAAATTCCCGGACTGGTCGAGACGTTGATGCGGAGCGACGCAGACATCATCATCGGCTCGCGCTTTCTGGAAGATCGCGGCTACCGAGCGCCGACACCGCGACGGATCGGTATCATCATTCTGGCGAGGATTATCTCGTGGGTCACGGGGCAGCGCTGCACCGACCCCACCTCCGGCTTTCGCGCGTCGAACCGACGCACCATTCGCCTGTGCTCGCGGCTGTACCCGCATGACTACCCGGAGCCGGAAGCGATTGTCATGCTCCACCGCGCGGGGCTGCGCGTGCGCGAAGTGCCGGTCGCGATGTCGGCGCGTTACGGCGGGCGCTCGTCGATCACGCCGCTGCGGTCGGGCGTTTATATGGTGAAGGTCATTCTGGCGATTCTGATCGGGCTGCTGCGCCGCGCGCCGACGCTTGAAGACCATGCAACGACGTAACGCAGAGGCGCAGAGTTGCAGAGACGCAGAGAAAAAATTTCCCTCTGCGCCTCTGTCTCTCTGCGTCTCTGCGTTACGCTTTTTTTCCTTTCTGCCATTATGCCGTCTATGCGCGTGTTGATGATTTCAAAAGCCTGTGTCGTCGGCATCTACCAGCGCAAGCTGGAAGAGATGGCGCGGCTTGGTATCGAACTCCTCGTGCTCGTGCCGCCGTCGTGGCGCGACGAACGCGGCGAGATGCGCCTCGAACGCGCGTATACGAATGGCTACCGGCTCGAAGTGGTGCCAATTCGCCTGAACGGTAACTTTCACCTGCATTTTTTCCCCGGCATTGGCGAGCACATTCGGCGCTATCAACCGGACATCATTCACATTGACGAGGAACCCTACAACCTCGCCGCGTGGCAGGCGCTGGCTTACGCGCGGCGGGCGGGCGCGAAAAGTATCCTGTTCTCGTGGCAGAACCTCGCGCGGTCGTACCCCCCGCCGTTCGGCTGGGGCGAGCGCTGGGCGCTGGAACGCGCCGACGCGCTGATCGCCGGGACGGAAAGCGCGGCGCAGGTCTGGCGCGACAAAGGGTACCGCGGGCGAATGCCGGTCATCCCGCAGTTCGGGGTTGACCCGCACCTGTTCGCGCCGCGCGCAGCGCCGAGCCGACCGTTCACCATCGGCTATGCCGGGCGTCTGGTCGAAGAAAAGGGCGTCGATGGGCTGCTTCAGGCGGCGGCGCGGCTGAGCGGCGACTGGCGGCTGATTCTGGTGGGCGCGGGTCCCGCGCGCGCTTCGCTGGCAGCGCTGGCAACCCGCCTCGGCATTGGTGAGCGTGTGACGTGGGTCGATCAAATGCCATCGACCGAGATGCCCGCGCAGTATCACGCCTTCGATGCGCTCGTGCTGCCCTCGCGCACGCGCCGCAACTGGAAAGAGCAGTTCGGGCGCGTGCTGGTCGAAGCCATGGCAAGCGGCGTGCCGGTCGCCGGTTCCAGCAGCGGCGCGATCCCCGATGTCATCGGCGACGCGGGGCTGATCTTCCCTGAAGGGAACGCGGCGGCGCTGACCGCGCATCTCGCGGCGCTGCAATCG
>CALMDI010000174.1 GCA_937864975.1 uncultured Chloroflexota bacterium
AGATTCGGCTGTGCCCTACCTCAAACCCAAATCGTTCTTTCCTTACCTCAGTCCTCGAACCTGGCACCTCGTACCTCGCACCTGTATCAGTTCCCCAGTCCACCGAGCACCGCGTCGTTGTCGATCTGCGCGCGTTGAAGCCGCCCGCTGTAATCGACATAAACGGACTTCCACTCCGTGAAAGCGTCCAGCGCCGTTTGTCCGGCTTCGCGCATTCCGTTGCCCGTGCCGCGCGTGCCGCCGAACGGGAATTGAATCTCCGCGCCGGTCGTGCCGTGATTAATGTAGACGATGCCCGTGGTCAGGTCGCGGATGGCGCGGAACGCCGCGTTGACGTTCTCGGTGAAGATACTGCTCGACAAGCCGTAGGGCACGCCATTATTGACCTCGACCGCTTCTTCGAGCGACTTCACCTCAATAATCGACAACACGGGTCCGAAGATTTCTTCCTTTGCCACACGCATGTCCGGCGAGACGCCGTCAAATAACGTGGGCAGATAAAAATAGCCCTTATCGAGGTTGGGACGACCGCCGCCGATGAGCACGTCAACGCCCTCATCCCTGCCGACGCCAACGTAATACTCGACTTTTTCGAGCGCTTTACGATTGACCAACGGACCGACCTGTACGCTCTCGTCGATGCCGTAGCCGATTTTCAACTGCCTTGTCTGCTCGACCAGCGCATCTATCAGCTTCGGGCGAATACCGCTTTGGACGATCAGGCGGCTGGTCGCGGTGCAGCGCTGCCCGGTCGTGCCAAAGGCGCTCCATATAATCGCCTTCGCCGCTAACTCGATGTTGGCGTCGTCCAGTACGATGATGGCATTTTTGCCACCCATCTCCAGACAGACTTTCTTACCCAGTTCCGCGGCGCGCGTGTACACCTTCACGCCCGTTTGTGTCGAGCCGGTGAAGGAGATCACGCGCACGCCGGGGTGCGACACCAGCGCTTCACCCGCTTCCCCTGCCCCGTGCACAACATTCAACACACCGGGCGGGAGTCCGGCGTCGCCAAAGACGCGCGCAAATTCCGCCGCCGTCCGGGGCGTGTCTTCGCCCGGCTTAAAGACAATCGCGTTCCCTGCAATCAGCGCGGGGAGAATTTTCCAGCTTGGGACGGCAATCGGGAAATTCCACGGCGTAATAATGCCGATGATGCCGACCGAATCGCGCAGCGCCATGCCAAACTTGTTGGGCATCTCGACAGGAGCGGTGTAGCCGAGCAGCCGTCGCCCCTCGCCGCCCATAAAGAACGCCATGTCGATGGCTTCCTGCACGTCGCCGCGGGCTTCGGAGATGACCTTGCCCATCTCCTGCGTCATGGTGCGGGCGAGGTTTTCCTTGCGCTCCTGAAGCAACTGCGCGACGCGGTACAGAATTTCACCCCGGCGCGGCGCGGGCACGAGACGCCAGTTCGGGTATGCCTGCTTTGCCGCCTTGACCGCGGCATCTACGTCCTCACGGGTTGAACGCGCGACCGAGGCGATCACCTCTTCGGTCGCGGGGTTGATCGTCTCGAAAGTATCGCCGCCGCGCGCTTCGACCCACTCGCCGCCAATAAAATTGCGTACCATCTCAGCCATCGGAAACGCTCTTTCTCAAACGGGGAGACTGCATGATGAGCCACGGGTCAGCCAGGAGACGAGTATAGAAATCTCGCGCCCGATTGTCAACAATTTCACAATGTCGCGGAAAGCACCTGCGCGCCCTCCGGCGCGACCTCGGTTGCGCGGGCGACGCTGCCAATTCCGGCGTCGTCATAGACCGCTTTCATGGCATCCGCGACCCGGAGGGCGACCGCGAGATCGTCGCAAACCGCGCACAGCGTTGGTCCCGCGCCGCTGATGACCAGGCTCAGCGCGCCTGCCCGCCGCGCTGCCGCGCGCACCGCTTGCATAAGCGGCATCAAATGTTCGCGCGCGGGTTCGACCACCGTGTCGGCTTCCATCGCCGCCGCCATCGCCTCAAGATCGCCGCGATGCAGGGCGTCGATCAGACGTGCGACTGCCGCCGTCTGTTTCACCATCGTCTTGAGTGAAACTTGCTGCGGAAGGACGGCGCGCGCTTCCGCGGTCGGCACCGCCACGTCGGGCGTGACGAGCGCGAGAACCAGATCCTCCGGCACCGGCAGTTGTACAATCTGATCCGCCTGCAAGCCGAACACCAGCGTAATGCCGCCGAACAGGCACGGCGCGACGTTGTCGGCGTGATAGCCGCTGACCGCCGCTTCGCCTTCGAGGCTTGGCGCGAGCAACTCCTCGCGGCGCAAAGGCTCCCCCAGCAGGGCATTGACAGCGACCGCGGCGGCAACGGCGCTCGCCGCGCTGCTGCCCAAGCCGCTTGCCACGGGCAGCCCCTTCACGACCGTCAGCCCGACTCCGTGATTCGTGCCGATCTTCTGAAGCACCGCGGTCGCGGCAATGCACGCGGTATTTTTCTGTGGGTCGTGAGTCAGCCTGCCGCCATCGCCCTCAATACCCAGCACCCTGACACCGGGTTCGTCGCGCAGTTCGGCGCGGACAATGTCTCCCGGCTCGCGCAGCGCCAGCCCTAGAATGTCAAAGCCCACCCCCAGATTCGCCACGGTGGCAGGCGCAAAGGCTTCCGATTTGGTCAGGATCACGATGCTTGCTACTCCGGCGGTCACGTCGGGCGTGGGGTTTCGCCCCGGTAAATGACTAGGCTCCGCGCAGAGCGGCACGGCGCTATGGGCAATCATACCACGTCCCTCAGCGCTACCGTAGATTCCATGCGTTGGCAAACCAAGCTGCACTATAATAGACGAGACTATTCAACGTCCATCGAGTATACGTCATGACCGGTTCGCGCCCTGCGTGGCAGCGTTACAGCGTTACCCTTGCCAGTGTCGCCATCGCGCTGCTGCTGCGCCACAGCTGGTCGCTTTACGACCTGTCTCGCACAGGGCATCGCATCGGGCTCGGGTGCGGTCCGCTCCAAGCAGAACTCAACACCAACGGCTGCGATTGCGCACGGCGACGGCGTCGTGCGTCCCGGGCGGCGCTCTCAGGGCCACGCCCGCACTGAAAGGAGTTCGTGATGACTGCTTCCGTCCTTTCGTCGGCCTCGCCGCGCGGCCTCCGCGTGCGCGAACTCGTCGTCGCCTACCGCTCGCTGC
>CALMDI010000175.1 GCA_937864975.1 uncultured Chloroflexota bacterium
CTGGTTGGCGGCGCGGTGGTGGCGGCTGCCGGTATCACGCTGCTTTCCTCGCTCGGTTACGCGGAATCGCGCGTGAACACGTTCGTCTCCGGCGCGGCGGACCTGCGCGATGCCAATTATCAGGTGCAGCAGGCGGTCATCGCGTTCATCAACGGCGGCTGGACGGGCGTGGGTCTGGGCGAGGGACGCCAGAAGTTCGGCTTTTTGCCCGCGCCGCATACGGACAGTATTTTCGCG
This sequence comes from uncultured Chloroflexota bacterium, assembly GCA_937864975.1. Lineage (GTDB taxonomy): Bacteria > Chloroflexota > Anaerolineae > Aggregatilineales > Phototrophicaceae > ZC4RG36. The sequence goes on from CALMDI010000175.1 coordinate 238, forward strand.
GTGATCGGCGAGGAACTCGGCGTCGTTGGCGCGGGGTTTGTCGTGGCGCTGTACGTGGTCTTTGTCATTCGCGGCTTTCGGATCGCGCGGAACGCGCCCGATACGTTCGGCGCGCTGCTCGCGTCCGGTGTAACGATCTGGGCGGCGGCGAAAGCCCTGCTCAATATCGCCGTGATGACGGCGGTGCTGCCGACGACGGGCGCGCCGCTGCCGTTTATCAGCTTCGGCGGCTCGTCTCTGCTGGTGATGATGGTGGGAACCGGCTTGCTGCTCAGCGTCGCACGAGTCTCGGCGCGTACGTACGTGCCGGAATGGAGAACAGCGAGTGCGAATCATGATCTCAGCGGGGGGAACCGGGGGAAGCGTGTACCCCGCGCTGGCGGTAGCCGAGGCGATAAAGCGCGAAAAACCGACGACACAGCTTCAGTTCGTGGGTAGCGTTGGCGGCTTCGAGCGACCGCTGGTCGATCAGTCCGGCGTGACGTTCGCGTATTACGACGAGGTGCGCTCCGGTCCGCTCGCGGGCGTCGGGTGGGGGCAGCGTCTCGCGAGCATGATTCAAATCGTGGTTGGGATCGTTCAGGCGCTGGCGCTGGTAATCAAGCGCAAGCCGAACGCGCTCCTGCTGACGGGCGGGTGGGTTGGCTTCCCGGTGGCGGTGGCGACGTGGCTGCTGCGCGTGCCGTCGCTGATTTATCTGCCTGACGTGGAGCCGGGACTGGCGATCAAGGTGCTTCAGCGGTTCGCGCGACAGATTGCCGTGAGCGTGCCCGACTCGGAACGTTATTTTCCGGCGGGAAAAACGATTGTCACCGGCTATCCGCTGCGCGGGATGATGCGCGGCGCAGCGCGCGAAGACGCCACCGCGCATTTTGGACTCGACCCGGCGCGCAGGACGCTGCTGGTGTTCGGCGGCAGCCGCGGCGCGCAGAGCATCAACACGGCGCTGGCGCGAAGCCTGCCCGATTTACTGACGGACGGCGTGCAGGTTCTTCACATCAGCGGCACGCACGACTGGGCGCAGGTGGAAGCGTCGCGCGCGGCGCTGCCCGACGCAACGCATTATCATGCATTTCCGTACTTGCATGGGGACATGGGTATGGCGCTGGCGGCGGCTGACCTGGCGGTGAGCCGCGCGGGCGCCAGCACGCTGGGCGAGTTCCCGACGTTCCGGCTGCCGTCGATCTTAGTCCCGTACCCGTTCGCATGGCGCTATCAAAAAGTGAACGCGGATTTTCTGGCGGAGCGCGGGGCGGCGGTCGTGATGAAGGACGCGGATATGGCGGCGGACTTACTGCCCACGATACGCGCGCTCTTGGGCGACCCGGCGCGGCTGGCGGCGATGCGCGCGGCGGCAGGCGAGCTGGCGCAGGCGGACAGCGCGTGGCGAATCGGGCAGGCGTTGTTACGCCTCGCGGGGGAGCAGGCATGATTCAGTTGTCGGCGATGCTGTGGGTGATGGCGCTGTTTTTTGCCATTATCGGCTTCCTGCGCGGCTGGAGCAAAGAAGTCGTCTCAACCGCGGGCATCATCCTCGGCTTATTCGCCCTGTTTCAATTCGACACGCTGATCCGCGGCACGCTGCTGGCAAGTGTTTCGCGCGAGCAGGTATTTCTGGTGCAGGCGGGGCTGTTCATCATCGTCGTCTATTTTGCCTACCAGACGCGCGCGTTTTTCGGCGGCGACCGGCGCGCGGCGGGGGGGCGCGACAGCTTGCAGGAAAGCGTGCTCGGCGGCTTGCTCGGCTTTTTGAACGGCTATCTGATCTGGGGATCGCTCTGGTATTTTCTCGACATTAACGAATATCCGCTTGCGCCCTACATCATCGCGCCTGCGCCCGGCTCGCCCAGCGATCAGGCGCGCAGCCTGCTGCCGCTGGTGGTGCTCGGCGGCGGTGTGGGCGGCAGCGGCGACCTGCTGGCGGTCGCGGTCATTATCCTGTTTCTGATCGTGCTGATTATGATTTAATGAAACCTCTCGGCTGTGTCTAAGCTCCATCCCCCTCAACACATTCATTTCGTCGGCATCGGCGGCACGGGCTTGTCCGCGATTGCGCGGATTTTGCTCGGCAAGGGGTATCGCGTGTCCGGCTCCGACCGCGCGGCGAATGCCCAAACGGGGGCGCTAGCCCGCGACGGCGCGACAATTTACGAGGGGCACGACCCACGCCACGTGCAGGGCGCGGACGCGCTGATAATTTCCTCGGCGGTGGCACCCGATCACGTCGAAGTGATCGAAGCGAGGGCGCGCGGGATTCCGGTGTACAAGCGGTCGGATATTATTGCCGACGTCATGGCAGGGCAGGACGTGATTGCCGTCGCTGGCACACACGGCAAGACGACGACGACGGCGATGATTACGCACATTTTGCAGCAGGCGGGACGCGATCCGAGTTACATCATCGGCGGCACGCTGCGCGCGACGGGTCAGAACGCAGGTCTGGGCAAGGGCAGCGCGTTCGTCATCGAGGCGGACGAGTACGACAATATGTTTCACGGGCTGCGCCCCAACGTCGCCATCGTCACGAACGTCGAATGGGATCACCCCGATTTTTTCCGCACGCCTGCTGATCTCGTTCAATCGTTCCGCAAATTTGTGAGTTTACTGCCCTCGGATGGGTTACTTATCGCCTGCGCCGACGACGCGGGGGCGGCTGAACTGGCGCGCGAGCGTCGCGACGCCGCTTTGCCGGTCATCACATATGGCATCAACCATGACGCGGACTGGCGCGCGCTTAACGTCCAATCTCGGAGCGACGGCACTCTCGAATTTGATCTGCTGCGGCGCGGCGACAGGCTGGGTGCCGTCGCGCTTTTGCTTCCCGGCAGGCATAACGACCTCAATGCCCTGGCGGCGCTGGCGGCGGCAGATCGTCAGGGCGTGCCTGCCACGGAAGCGG
>CALMDI010000176.1 GCA_937864975.1 uncultured Chloroflexota bacterium
GGCGAGCAGATGGGCACGGAACTGAATACGGCAGATGACCTCGTGACCATCGCGCTGCCCGCCGAGTTCGGTGAGCAGTTGGGCGCGAGCGCGATGACGGCAGCGCAGTTCTTCAACTTCCTGCCGCTGCTGAGCGATCCTGAAGCGCTGGCGGGCATGGCAGGCGGCGAAGACGCCGCGCCTATCGACGCTTCCTCGATGAACGTCGTCCAGTTCATGCCCGCGCTGGTGGAATGTGGCATCAATCCGTTGCAGCTTTCCGGCGGCGGCGTGAATTTCGCGGAAATTCTCATCGGCTGCTTCGACGCCGACGTCATCGGCTACCTCGCGGAAACCGACGCGACCTTCCTGCCCGCCCTCGATCCTGCCGTCTACGGCTATTTTTCGGATGAGGTGCTTCTGCTCGACGCGGTCGCGCCGCCGCTGCCGGATGCGTGGGATACCCTCGGCAGTCAGCCCCAGTTCCGCGACGCGCCGCTTCAGACGGCGCGCGACGTCCTCACGCTTGGCGATGGACAGGCATCCCGCGTCCTCAACGACATCAACGCCGCCGTGCCCGCCGATTTTTCGGGATACGAAGTGCGTCTGCTGGACAGCCTGACGCCGGTGCACCTGCGCTATTTCGCGCTGCGCGAGCCGGATTTCTATACGAGCCTCGACGCGGGCGTGATCGCGAAGTTCTCGCCTGAAGCCTTGCAGGCGATTCCCGCAACCGTCGTCGCCTCGCTGGACGAAAGCGTTGGACAGCAGATCGAAGCCATTGCCGACGGGGAGCAGCCTTCCGCGTTCGAGCAGCTTGCCAGCCTGTATCAAACCGAAGTCGCGCCCGCCGACCCGTCCGCGCCGCCGCTGTCGAGCGACTGGGCGCTGATCGGCAATTTCTACGGCGTCGAGATGGACACGGCGGACGATTTCTTCCGCTTCCCCGATAACTTCCGGTATGAGAATGCCGCCGGAATGATGAACAGCATCTTTGAAAGCCCTCAGGGGGCGGCGTTCGCGCCCACGCTGTTTGGCGGGCTGACCGAAGATGCGGTTGCCTATATGCTCCAGCGCGATCCCGCCGTGTTCGACGACGTGCGCGTCGAGGCGCTGCAGTCCATTCCGCCAGCCGTTCTCGCCGTCCTGCCGGAAGCAGTGCAGGAACGCGCTGCCAGCGGCGGCGAAGTGTTCACGCCGACGGCGGCGATTACACGCACCAACGGCGCGCCGAGCCTTCAGGTGACGATCTTTAAGACGAGCGACGCCAATACCGTCGAGGCGTTCCACGCGGTCGCCACCCTGCTGGAAGAAATCGACGCCGACAACGACGCCATCGAGACGGGGGTCGTCTTCGAGCAGGCAAGCTTCATCGAAGAGTCGATCAGCGGCGTGGCGCGCGAAGGCGGCTTGGGCGGCATCTTTGCCGTGCTCATGATCCTGCTGTTTTTGAGCACCGGGCGCTGGTCGCGCGGCGCGCAGACGCGCACCGGAATTATCCTGCTGGTCGTCGGCGCGGCGCTGATCGCGGTGTTCACGGCGGCGAATCTCGAACGCGCGGGCGGCGACGTAGGGCAAGCATTTGCCGAGATCAACCTGCTCATTCAGGTGCCGCTGGCGCTGATGGTGATTGCGGGCTTGATTGTTCTGCTGCTGCCGGGGCGCCTGCCGTATCCCGCGTGGCGCAGCACGCTTGTCACCGCTGTCAGCATTCCGTTGTCAGTGCTGATCGCGATGGCGCTGCTGCGCTGGCTGCCGCCCGCCGTCCACGAAGCGCTTGCTCCGTACGCCGACTCGTCGTGGGCGGCGCTGCTGTTGCGCCTGTTCCCGGAAAGCGTCTCGCTCAACATCATGACGCTGTCCGGCTTGACCGTCGCGATTGGTCGCGTGGTGGACGACTCGATTGTGGTGCTCGAAAACATTTTCCGGCACATCCAGGAGGGCGGCGACAAACGGCAGGCGATCATCGACGGGACGCGCGAGGTGTCGGTCGCCATCTTCGCCGCGACGGTCATCACGGTCGTGGTCTTCCTGCCGCTGGGCTTGACGGGCGGCTTAATCAGCGAGTTCTTCCTGCCGTTCGGGTTAGCCGTAACCTATGCGCTGCTGGCGTCGTTCGTCGTAGCGATCACGGTGGTGCCCGTGCTGGCGTATCTGTTCGTCAGCGCGCGCCACGTCGCGGAGGCGGAGCACGGCGTGCTGGAACGCGCCTATCTGTCGCCGTTACGCTGGTCGATCCGAAACCGGCGCAACGGATTTATTGTGCTTGGGTTCGCCTTCGCCAGTCTTGTCGTCGGAATGCTGCTCTTTTCCACGCGCCCGGCGGCATTCCTGCCCGACTTTGGCGAGCCACAGATCGGCGTCACGGTCAATCTGCCGCCGGGCACGTCGATTCTGGAAACCAACGCGCTGGTCGCGCAAATGGAAGCGGCGATTGCCGCGATCATCCCCGCGGACGAAATCAAGGCGGTCGAAACTACCATTGGCAGCGGCGGCTTGAGCCTCGCCGCGCTGACCGGCGCGGGCGGCAGCGTTACGGAAAATGCCGCCCAGCTCACCATCGGTCTGGAATCGCAGGATCGGCTGGACGCCTACACGGAATTGATCCGTACCGACGCCGAGCGTATTTTCGGCGCCGGGAATGTGGTTGTGTCGGCGGCGTCGCTGTCGGCGCAGGGCTTTGGCGCGTTCGCGCTGGTACTGTCCGGTCCGCAGGACGAACTGGCGGCGCTGGACGCGCGCGTGATCGAAACGCTCAACGGCGTCGAAGGGCTGACCAACGTAAAAAGCAATTTGAGCGAGGTCGGCGCGGCGGGCGATGAAGGTCCATCAACGTACATTCGCGTCGATGGGCAAAGCGCGGTCAGCTATACGGGCGAGCTTGAGTCGGACGACAGCCTGGGCGTGATCGCCGCGGCGAAAGCGGCGGTCGCCGCCATGCCCGACCTGCCGCCGACGATTTCGGTCAGCGAGGGCTTCGAGACGCAGGTGCAAACGGAAGGCTTCGCCAGTTTGTTCGTCGCCATGCTGATTGCGATTGTGATCGTCGTTTTGATCCTGATCGTCACCTTCGGCTCGGTCGTTCACTGGCTCGGCATTATCCTGAGCATCGTCGTCGCGCCCGTCGGCGCGGCGGTGGCGCTCACGCTGACCAATCGCGTTCTTGGTATTTCGGCGCTCATCGGCTTGCTGATGCTGATTGGAATTGTCGTCACGAACGCGGTGGTGCTGATCGACCGCGTTATGGCGAACCGCCGCCAGCGTGGGATGCCGGTCACCGATTC
>CALMDI010000177.1 GCA_937864975.1 uncultured Chloroflexota bacterium
AGGCCAGAGGGTAGAAAGGAAGGAGGGGAGAAAGGAGGAGCCGGGGGGGGGGAGAGTTTCGAGGGTATGTTCCAAAGACCGCCTGTGGGGGGAAAAGTTATGAAATCCTTGTAAACAGGTTTGCAATAATTAAACAGCAGGAAATTTGAACTAAACGTAGACGCGACCTTCGATGCGCTCGTTCTCGCTGCGCGGTTCAAGAAGCGAAGGATTTTGAAGGGTGCGCCAGGTGGCATACGCCGCAATGATGCTGTCGAGCGCGTCCCCGCCGCGATCCGCAAGCGCAGCCCTTCGTACTTCTATCGTCATGCGGACGCCTGATGCCGCAAGCGCGTCGAGGATGACCGTTCGGTGGGTTTGGCGGTCGGGGGCGTCCTTGTACGGGCGATACAGTTCAGGCATCTGTTTGAGCGTCGACGCCGGGCAGATTTCCAGCAGCCACGGGACGCCGGGTTCGGGCGACTGCATCGGCAGGACGCGTGCCAATCCATTCGATACCAGCGGCGCAAGCAGGTCGCGGATGCCAAAGTAGGTCTGCCTGTAGAGCCGGAGATTGTAAGCGCAGAACGGCGTCTGCGCTTCCCGGTCGGTGTCGCGCTTCAGTTCTCGTCCGTTCGCCGCAGCGAGGCATAATTCCTGAAATAGTTCCGGCTGAGGATATTTCCAGGAAAAGAGACGGGCAAAGATCAACCAGTCGCGCGCGGCAACGATCTGGCGAGGTAGGCTGAACGGAAAATCCAGCCCAAAGACGCTCTCGCCCGACGCCTCGATGAATGCGCGCAGCGCGGCAAGCGCATCGTCACGACGGACACCGCCGTGCGGAAGATCGGCGGCGGGGTAGACGGTGCGAACGTCAAGCTGATCGCCAGCAGAAAGCGCTTCCGCAATCCAGATTTTGCGCCCGGCGTCCTGCGCGCCGCTGAAATCGACGCCGAATATGTGCGTTCGGTTATCGTTCATTGCCGACCTGATCGGTTACGATAGAGTGACGCGTGCGCCCGGCTCGCCCTCAATGATCGACGTGCATTCCGAACAGCGCGTCGCCTGAATGTTGATGGTCGAGAAGCAGTATGGGCACGCCTTCGTCGTTGGTGTTTCGACGGCAGCAGGTTTGCGCCGCATGAGCCGGTTCATCCACCGGACAACGAGAAACATCGCCAGCGCGACGATCAGGAAGTTGATAATGGCATTAATGAACAAACCAATGTTAATGGTAGGCGCGCCTGCGGCTTTCGCCGCTTCCAGCGAAGGATAGGCTTGCCCGTTGATGGCAAAAAACAGGTTCGAAAAGTCCACGCCGCCGATGGCATAACCGATAGGCGGCATCAAAATGTCATTGACCAGCGAACTGATGACGCCGCCAAACGCGGCGCCGATGATGACACCCACCGCCAGATCAACCACATTACCGCGAAGAACGAAGGCTTTGAATTCCTGTAGCATGATCTGTCTCCCTCGATACTAAGTTGACAATAGCATTGTTAGCCGCTGAACGGGATGCGTAACCATTGGTCGCGCGTGCCGCGGGCGTCCAGAACCAGCGCGACGTTATCGATGGTGATTTCCCAGGTAAACGTGCGCTCGCTGAGCAGGCGAACCGCTTTCGCCAGCGTGTCGTGGGTCAGGTCGCCCATCGCCAGTGTGATGTGCGGAATCCAGCGGTCGTGACCATAGTGGTGCTGGTGAAAGCCGGTGGCGAACGGCGACACCATCTCCCAAAGCTCGTCGTGAAACGCGGTGAGTCTGGCGTCACGCACCATGCGAACGTAGAGCACGGGCTTGTCTCCGGTAAAAATGCCAAGCCCGCTGCATGTCGCGGTAAAGGGCGCGGTCTTGCCGGCGATGTGCCGGAGCGCTGCCTCGACGTAGGGCACGTCATAGCTTTCGACGATCTGATAGG
>CALMDI010000178.1 GCA_937864975.1 uncultured Chloroflexota bacterium
ACGAACGCGCCGCCGTGAACCGCGCGCTCCTCGTCGGTCGAAAGATCGACGTCGAGATCATGCCCTGTCTGGGTGTCGAGGCACCACTCCCAGACATTGCCGATCATATCCATCACGCCATACGGACTCGCGCCTTCAGGATAACGAAGCACGAGCGTCGTCATCTTGATTTCGCTCTCGCGCGTGTTGGCGCGGCTGGCGTCGAACGACTCACCCCACGGAAAGCGCTGCGCCGCGTCGCCGTGGGCGGCGCGCTGCCACTGGGCTTCCGTGGGCAGCGTCACTTTGAAGCCCACCCTGGAACCCAGCCAGTGGGTGAATGCCACGGCGTCGTACCAGGTGACCGTCTCGCGGGGGCGCTCATCGCCCTTAAAACGCGAGGCTTTCGCGACGGGATTGCTCATCCGCCAGTTGTGCGCGTGCTCGGAAAAGCTCCACCAGCTCATGTTGGCGTAGCCCGTCGGGTCGTCCAGAAACGCCTGATACTGCGCGTTCGTCACCGGATATTTGCTGACGCGGAAGTTGTCGACAAAGATCTGCTTGCGGACGATTTGTTCCTCGACGCCCACGTCGTCCACCGTCGCCATGCCCGCCGGAATATCGACCCATTCGAGCAGCGGAAGCGCGAACGGCTTCACCACCGGCGCAGGGGCGGGCGCGGCGGCAGGCACACCATACCCGGTTCGTGCCGGGGCTGCGCCGCTCCCATTTGAGGAGGCAGCGGCGACAGTAGGCAGCGGCGCGATCCGTTCGGGCAGGGTCATCGGCATCGGAGCGCCGGTTTCGTCGGCGCAAATTTGCCCCAGGCTTTCAGGATCGTGACCGGGAAAATCGTTGTGGAAGGCGCGCAGGGCAGCACAGCCCATGCTGCGCGTGCTCTTGAACTTAATCAGCCCGGCGATGTTCTTGTATTCGCGGTCGGCTTCGCGCAGGTACGCCTGACGCTCCAGACCGGTTTCGGCTTCCTGCAACACTTCGTCCAGATTGTAGTACTGCGAGCTGTACCCGTTCGCCTTTGCCTGCTTGAGGATATAGACCGCCTTGTCGTACTGTCCCTTTTCCATCGACGCCGTGGCGATGCTGATGACGGTGCTTGGATTCATCCCCGGCGCGCGCATGGCGTCGGCGGAGATTGACTCGACCGGGAGCGGCGGGCGCATGACCGTCTGGCGCTCGGCAAGATAGATGGAACTGAGGAGAATTTTGACCGCTTCGGGCGTTAGCCCCTTGCTCAGGTCGGCATACTGCAAGTGCAGGACCTCTTCGGGAATATCCGTGTTCTCGTGGATTTTCACCGGGAAGATGTGCCGCTTGAGCGCGACCGCTAACTGGAATTCGCGGACGCAGTAGTCCGACGCCAGCGATTCCGGCGACAGCAGATAGACAAAGCCTTCGGACCAGTCGAGCCGCCGCAGAATTTCGGGCCACCATTTCTGTCCCGCGTAGAGCCGCTGATCGTACCAGACGTCATGCACGGCGAGCGTGTCCACAATCTGGATACAGTAGGGTTTGTCAACCCGTGCGTAGCTTACAAAGAGGCGCATAGTTTTCCTACCTGTTAGTCAGCAATGTCACAAGCTCTGCCCGATTACTGGCGCTGCGGCTGGCTCTCCCGCCACTGGACGACCGCCGTTTTGGCTTCGTCGGTGCCGATCTGGTCAAGGGCGTCGGCGACCACGTCACACACGCGCTTTTCCTCCCAGTGAGGACCTTCCGTATCGTCCAGATGCGTAATCAAGTCGCTCACCGCCGCCGGACTGCCGATCTGACCGAGCGCGTAGGCGGCAGACATACGGATGTTCATGTCATTGAGGGCGCGCACCAGAACCGGCACCGCCGCGTCCGTGCCGATCCGTCCAAGCGCCTCGACGGCGGCAAAGCGGACAAAGCGCTCGTCGTCCTGCAGCATCCCCGTGAGCACCGGAATGGTTTCGACCGTTCCGAGATAACCCAGGGCTTCGGCTGCCGCCTCGCGCACGTTGCTGTTGGCGTCCTTCGAGACGTTGATGATGTCCGGCAGCGCGGCTTTGTCGTTCAACTCCTGCAATCCGCGCAGCGCCGCCACGCGCACCATCCAGTATTTATCCGCGAGCAGCTTGGACATGACGGTGGTTGCCATCGGGTCGCCAATCCACGACAGCGCTTCGGTCGCCGCGAAGCGCACGACCCAATCGGTATCTTCGACTGCCTTGACCAGCCGCTGCGCTTCGGGGCTGTTTTTCGAGCCGCGGAGCGTCTTGGCATATTCGCGCAGCGCCTTCGCCGCGTCCTCGCGCTTGCCCCATTCCTCGTGGCGCAGGTCGTCCAGCAGCTGATCCAGAATATGCCGCTGATCGGTGGTGTTCCCGTTCGTGCTGCCGTTCGACACTTCAGGCAGGGTGGATGGCGGTGTCACGCGGCGCGCGCTGGGTCGCGATGGGTCGCGAAATTCCTGTCCGACTTCCGTTTTGCGCCAGGTTTCGACCGCGGCGTTGCCGTCCGTCGTGTTCAGGTTGAGCAGGGCGCGCGCCGCCAGATCGCAGACGCGCTGCTCCGCCAACCAGGGGCGACGTGTGTCCGTGAGGCAGGCGATTAAGGGTGTATCCACTGACGGATCGCCAATCTTGCCGAGCGCCTCAATCGCCGCGCCACGCATCGTCGCGTTGTCGCTGTCGAGCGCGCGGAGCAAGCCGGGAATCGCCAGCTTGCCGAAGGCAGTGAGCGCGTCGGCGGCGGCATCGCAGACCAGCGTGTCCAGATCGCCGATGGCTTGCAGCAAGCCTTCCATTGCCCCGTCGTTCTTGATGGATGACAGCACCTGAACCGCCGCCATGCGAACGTGGGTATCCTCGTCCTTGAGCGCGGCGACGAGCTTGGGCAGCGCGATGGGCATCTCGACCGCCGAGAGCGCCAGCACCGCGTTCTTCCGCGCGACCCAGTCTTTCGAGGTCAGATCGCGGAATTCATCGGCGGCTTCTGCCACGCGGGAGTCGCGCTTGATGAACCTGAAGCGTTCCTTCAGCTGCGACGCGCTGTTCCTGGCGCCGTTCGGGGTCGCTTCGGGTTTTGCCGTCACCGCGACCACGGCGGGCAGGCTGCCCTTAGCATCGCCGGGCGTCTCGCCCCTGCGCCAACGTGCGACGGCATCGAGCGCATTCCGCGTGCCAATTTTCTCAAGAACGCGGGCAGCGATATCGCTAATGCGCTGTCTTGCCGAACGCACCCAACTGTTGTCGGATAGCATCTCGATTAATCGGTTCACAGCCCTTGCGTCCTCCGTATTCGATAACGCTTCTATAGCGGCGCCGCGCACGTCAGCGCTAGTATCCGTCGTTGCCTGTAATAGCCCCGGCACGACCGCCGGGTCGCTCATGAAGGTCAGCGCCTCAACGACCAGCCGTCGCTGCGTTTCGTCCTCGTCATTGAGCAGGGCAGTCAGGTCGGGCAGCGCCGCCGCGCCAATCCAACCCAGCGCGCCCGCCGCTGCCTTGCGAACCTTCAAGTGGTCGGCGTCGCGCAGCACGTCCATTAACCAGGGGACCGCCACGCTGTCACGTATCCATCCGAGCGCCGTCGCCGCCTCAGCCGCAACGACTCTGTCCTCGTCGTGTAAGGCTTCGACGAGCGCAGGAACGGCTGCCGCGTCTCTCATTTCGCCCAGCGCCCACGCCGCGCCGCGCCGGAGCGACCACTTGCCATCGCGCAGCAGTTCGAACAGCGCGGGCAGCGCCGATTGACCGATCTGCCGCAGCGCCGTCGAGGTCGAGTCGCGCATTTGCGCATCGGACTGCTCAAGCGCCTGCGCCAAGCCCGGTATTTCCGTGGCGCTCATGGCGCGCACCAGCGACAGGCTGTAGTGGCGGGCTTCCCAACTGCCTTCCCGCATCGCGCCAAGCGCGACCGGAAGCGCCGCTTCGTGACCCATCCCGGCGAGGGTGGTTGCCGCGGCAACCCGCCCGGCTTGATTTTTAAAGCGCAGCACGCCCAGCACGTGGGTAACAATCTGCTCGCGCGTCATTGGCGAGACATCCACGCCGCTGGCAATGCAATCCAGCGCCAAGTATGGATCAACTTCGGATACGGCGCGAATGACCATGTCCGGGTCATGGGCGATGCCGCAGAGCGCGATCATCACGGCATCCCATTTGTTGGGAATCCGCTGTCCGACCGCGTCGAAACTCGGCTGCGAGAGGCGGGTCGGCAAGCCGTGCCGCGCCAATCCAAGAGCGGCGAAATAATCCTGCATCAACTGGTGCGAAAAGCGGACGTTGCCGTTTTCGGCTTCGAGGAACTTGCCGCTGATCCCCATCTCCAGCAGCGCCGCGCTGCCGAGATGCTTCAGCGCGTAGGCTCTGGGGACATAGACCGGCTTGTCCTCGTCGACCATCGCGAAGGCGAAGCTGGCAAGCGCTCCTTCGAGCGCGTCAAAGGGGCGCGGCTCCTCGGACTGGCGGACGTTCTCGTTGTTCCACAACTCCGCCGCAAGCTGTTTGAGAAGCGTGCCTTTGTTGCGCGGGAGCTCGCCGTTTGGCGAGCGCATGAATATCAACACGAGCACGCTGAGCATGAAGGGGTTGCGCGCGAGCTGGTAGAGAGCGTGCCCGCTTTCGCCCGCCTGCGCGTCCTGCGGCAGAATTTTGAGCAGCAGGCGGTCGGCGTCATCGTCGTCCAGATAATGCCGGACGAACTGCTCGATGCGCCGCAAATCCATGTCAGCTGCCTGCACCGTCGGCAGGTTCAGGTTGAGATCGTCGTTATATTCCGACGCGCGGCACGTGACGATCACCCGCTGTGGTGCGCGCTGGCTGGCGAGCCACTGGCGAAGCTGCTGCGCTCGCGCGGGCGACGAGATGCCCATTTCGCTCAACCCATCGAGATAGAGCGCGATATCGCCACGGGCGAGCATTTCGATGGGATCGCCCTCCAGCGTCCAGTGGGCGCGGATGAATTCTTCAGGGGTTGCTTCCCCATGCCACTTCGTCAGCTTGAGCAGGAAGGGTAGGGGAGCCGACGCTGGCGACGCCAGCCGCGCCTGCGCCGCGCCGAGCACGAGATGCTGAATGGTCATCGTTTTGCCCGCGCCGGGTCCGCCGACCAGGACGAAGCGCGGGTACCGCTCAACGGCTTCGCTGATGCCGTTCAGCGGCGTGTCAAACGCGGTCGAATAGCCGCTGCCGCGTCGTTCGGGCGCTTCCGTAATGGCGAACGCGCCCTGCATCGCCCACGCTTCCGCAAACCGCGGCTGCGGGCGCATCAGTTCGTCGGTCAGCAGCTTTTCGGCTTGCGCGGAAAGCTGAATGAACTCGGTGACGCCTTTGCTGGCTTCCAGTTCCGCGATCAGGCGGGTGAGATACTGCGTTTCCGCGTCGGGTACAGCGTGGAACTGTTCGGCAAATTCGCCTTCGAGGTTCGCGACAAGCTCGCGAAGCTGCCGCGAGTAGGTCTGCGGGTCGCGCCAGCCGCTGAAGTCGATATACTGCTGGCGCTCGATCTCGAAGGGCCAGTCGGTCTCCGGGAGCGGACGAAGCAGCACGGGGATAATCGGGCGTCCCATGCGGTCGGCGCGGGCAAGCTCGCGCTGGCAGTAGCGCGACGTGACGTACTCCGGGGTGATCACGGAGATCATGGCGACGCACTCGTTGACCGCCGTTTGCAGCGCCTTGCGCCAGTCGTCGCCCGGCTTGATGTCGAGCCGGTCGATCCACAGATTGACGCCTTCATTCTTCAGGTCGGCAGCAAGCTTGAGAGCAAAGTCCACCTCGACGCTGCGATAGCTCAGGAAGATATGTCTCGGATGGCTCACTGCGTTCTCCGGTATGCGGACAGGCGGCTGAAGGAGCGTCCACGCGCCGTTTGTCCCGCGACCCCACGCTTCGGAAGGTGGCTGCATCGGCATGACTGAAATGCGCTTCGCAACGTGATGGGCGGTCATGCAGATGCGAACAGAACGTAATGACTGCATAAAAATTATTCTTTACAACAGTTGATTGCTAATGATAGCATCATCAGAAACAAACGTTACACAAATCATCCATACGGTTTTGTAACGTTGCGTATGCCAGGAGCAAACCCAGCCAACCTGTAAAACCCTGTCAAAACGCCATCGACGCTTTGACAGGGGTCAGAGATTCATTGAGATGAAAAGGTTAGGGGCGTGGCTCGGCGGTCGCAAGCAGGGCATCTGCCACAACGGGCAGCGATTCGACGTCGCTCACGCCGGTATTCACGAGCGAGGCGATCAGCCACCCGCGTTGATCTTCGTAATCCACACGAAGCCAGCGCTCGTCCGCGGTGCGCGCGTCGGCGCGCAGGGTGGTGTCGAAGGGGATCACCGCGAGGATGTCGGCTTGCTGGCGCGGCTCGGCGCGCAGGTTGGTATTAAAGCGCGTGATGACGATGACCTGATTGGTATCGAGCGTCGGATTCGCTTCCGGCTGCGCTTCATCCTGTTCGGGCAGGGATGTAATTATGGGCACGTTCGTTTCGAGCGCTTCCACGTTACCAACGACGTTGACGACGAAGAAGGCAACCCAGCCGGACTCGCCCTCGAAGGCGATCTCAAGCCATTCGTGGTCGTCGCCGCTGCTGCCCACGATGTCCGCCGTTTCGCCCGGCACGAGCACGCCCAGAATGTTGAACTCGGTTCCGGGTCCGCTGCGGACGTTGACACGGCGGTACGCGGTCACGTACAGATCGGTTTCGGCGCGCGGCGCTTCGATCAGTCCTTCGGACGAAGCCAGGGCAGGGGTCGCTACTCCCGGCGTTTCTGGCTGCACGATGGGCAAATTGTTCGTTTCGCCGTGCACCGTCACCGTGAAAAAGGCGACCCATCCCCGCTGCCCATTGCGATCGATCAGGAGCCAGTTGCTCTGGGCGTCGCTGCGCCCGATCACGTCGACCGTCTCCCCGGTGTTGAGATGGTCGATCACGTCATAGCTGGTGTTCGGACCGCTGCGTATATTGGTTGATCGGTACGCTTCCGCGATGACCGTCGCTCCGGTCGTACCTTGCGCTATCGCCGTCGATACTGAAGCCAGAAGGACGGTCGCGCTCAGTAATGTAATCCAACGAGTCAAAGGCATTGCGCTCCTTCTATTCCGCCGGGCTTCAGCCGCCGCAGTCGATATCGCGCCATTTGGCGACGACATGATCGGCGGTCAGCGTTTCGCTGTCTCCCAGGACAATTGCCAGACGGCGGTTGGACAATTCCTCGCACTCTTCGCCTTTTTCGACCTGCTCCCAGCTTCCGCGGGTGAATTTATACTCGACCGCCGCGCCTTCCGGCAGTTCCAGAGTGATCGTCCAGTGGGTATCGTCTGCCTGTTCCATGACCAGTCCCGCCGGATCCCACGAGGGATAGTCGGCGGCGCCAAAGTTTCCGGCAAGATAGATGTCGCCCGTACTCCCTGCCGGCACTTCGACGTTGAACGTAGTCAAAACACGCCCCTGTTCGACGGTGATTTCGTCGGTCGTCGTCATGGCGGATTCGTTCGCGGAACGGTCGACGGCGCTCACGCCGTAGATGTAGGTATCTCCCTCGACCACCGATTGATCGACGTAGCGCGGCTCGGCATCTGCCGAGACTTCACCGATCAGCGCCATCGTCTCGTCCTCGCCGCTGCGGTAGACGCGATAGCCGAACAGCCCGTCATCTTCGACCGGCGTCCAATCCAGCGCGACCCCTGATACCGTCGCGCGCCGCACGTCCACCGAGGCGGGCGCTTCCGGCGGAGTCGTGTCGTCGGATGATTCCACGATTAAGATCGGAATGCTGCCGTCCCCTTTGAAGACGACCATCCACGACGCGCCTGCGTCGGTGCTGAAGCGCACCGCCGTATTGAATTCACCTGTGGTTTCCAGGGGGAGCGCTACGCGGTACACGTCAGCGCCATCCGACTCGGCAGCATAATCCATTGGCTGCCAATTCGCCGTATCCAGCGAAGCACCGACGGGTACCAGCGCTGCCTCGGCGCGAACGCCGGGAGTCTGTCCCTCCGCGTCGGTGACGCCTTCAATAAGAACGGCGCCGTCCAGTTCAAACTCTTGCCCGGACACCAGCTCTACTGTGCTCGGATCGACCAGATCGACGTAGTATGCTGCGTCAATCGTCGCGCTGGGGATGGCTTCGACACCTGCACTCACCTCGCCAATCAGCCCGCTCTCGCTCACGGATGCAACCGCGTAATGATAGCGGAAGCCATTAACCGCGGTCTCATCCGTATAGGTTGTCTCGTCAATCGGGGCATCGGTGATACGCTGGTAGCCGCCGACCGCGACCGGGCTGCGATAGACCACATAGCCGCTCGCGCCCTCGACCGGCTCCCACGTCAGGCGGACGCTGCCCTCGCTGCTTTCAGAGACCAGACCCGCGGGCGACGGCGGAGCCACGAAATCCGCTGCGTCCGCCGTCGCCGTCCAGACCTCGCCGCGCCGGACGATGATGTGGCGGCCCG
>CALMDI010000179.1 GCA_937864975.1 uncultured Chloroflexota bacterium
AGGCACGCCCGCGAGGGATGTTTTTCCTCTCGCGCCGCTTGCCACGCTGCCGTCGCGGTGCCCCTGCTCCCGTGCGTCGCCGGTCTGCCATTGCTCCTCCCGTTGAGAGGTCAGAGTTCAGAGATCAGAGACCAGAAAAAACGTTCCCACTGATCTCTGATCTCTTACCTCTGCTCTCTGGTTCCTACTTCGATGCCTTCTTCTTGTTGGCGATGATCCGCTTCGGACCGCGCCGGGTGCGCGCGTTGGTGCGGGTGCGCTGGCCGCGCACGGGCAGGCCGCGGCGGTGGCGCAGGCCGCGATAGCAGCCGAGGTCCATCAGCCGCTTGATGTTGATCGACATCTCGCGGCGCAGGTCGCCTTCGATCTGGATCCGGCCGATCTCCTCGCGGATGCGCTCGAGGTCGGTGTCCGAGAGGTCCTTGATCTTCTTGTCCCAGGGCACGCCGGCGGCGCTGCAGATCTTCTGCGCGGTCGAGCGGCCGATGCCGTAGATCGAGGTCAGGCCGATCTCGGCGTGCTTGTGGGGCGGGATGTTGATGCCGGCAATGCGTGCCATGGTTTACCTTTTCGAATCAGCCTTGACGCTGCTTGTGACGCGGGTCGGTGCAGATCACGCGCACGACGCCCTTGCGCCGAACGATCTTGCAGTTGCGGCACATCTTCTTGACCGATGCTGCGACTTTCATTTCCAGCTCCTTGTTCTCTTCCTCACTTGGCCCGGAACACGATCCGCGCCCGGCTCAAGTCGTACGGCGTCAGCTCGACGGTCACCTTGTCCCCCGGCAGGATGCGGATGTAGTGCATGCGCATCTTTCCGGAGATGTGGCCGAGCACCACATGGCCGTTTTCCAGCTTCACACGAAACGTGGCGTTGGGCAGGTTCTCGAGAATCTCCCCCTGCATCTGAATGACATCGTCTTTCGCCATGCGTTCCGCTTCGGATCGTCCTTCGTCTGTCCAGCGTCCAGCCGTCAACCGGCCTTGAAATTGGCTTTCTTCAGCAGCGACTCGTACTGCTGGCTCATCACATAACTCTGCACCTGGGCCCAGAAGTCCATGGTCACCACCACGATGATCAGCAGCGAGGTGCCGCCGAAATAGAACGTGACGCCAAGCCCCTGCGTGATGAACTGCGGCGTATAGCGGTCGAGCCATTCGCCGATGAACGGAATCGGCGCCACCTTGAAGCCGCTGATCAGGAACTGCGGCAGCAGCGCGACGATCGCCAGGTAAATCGCGCCGACCAGGGTGATGCGCGCCAGGATCGTGTCGATGTACTCCGCGGTCCGCTTGCCGGGACGGATGCCGGGGATGAACCCGCCGTTCCGCTGAAGATTTTCCGCCAGGTTCTGGTTGCCCACCATCACGTCCGAATAGAAGAATGTGAAGCCGACGACCAACAGGAAGAAGGTCAGCCAGTACGCCAAGCCCTGCTGCTGCCCAAAGGTCTGCGTGATGTAGGTGCGGACGGGACCTTCCGGGAATAGATTCACGAGCAGCGCCGGGAAGGTGATGATCGACTGGGCAAAGATGAGCGGGATCATGCCGACCGGATTGACCTTGAGCGGAATGTGCGTGCTTGCGCCGCCATACTGCTTGCGACCGCGCACGCGCTTTCCGTACTGCACCGGAATTCGCCGGACGCCTTCCTGAATGATGATGATGCCGACGATACTGACGACCGTGATGACGATGAACATCAGCAGGTGATACCCGGCGTTGGTGCTGCCGGTCAGCAACTGGACAAGATTTTGCGGCGCGCGCGCCACGATCCCGGCGAAGATGATGATGGACAAGCCGTTGCCGATGCCCTGCTCGGTAATCAACTGACCGAGCCAGATGGCGAACATGGTGCCCGCCGTCATGGTGACGAGAACGGTCGCCGTGAGCAGAAAGTCGGAGCCAAAGCCGGGAATAATCGATCCCTGCGTGCTGAGCGAGTTGAAAATCTGAATCTGGCTGACGGCTTGCAGGACTGCCATCGGGATGGCGAGGTAGTAGGTGTAGGTTTCAATCTTCTCTTTGCCGCCCGGCTCGCGCTGAATCTGCTCAAGCTGCGGGATGATGGGCACGAGAAGCTGGAAGATAATCGACGCCGTGATATAAGGATAGACGCCGTTCGCAATCACGCTGAAGTTTTGAACCGCGCCGCCTGACAGCAGGTTCAACACGCCGACCAGACCGCCCGCGTTGCCTTCGATGAGCGCCTGAAGCGCCAACCGGTCAACGCCGACCGTCGGGACGTGCGCGGCAAACTGGTAGACGACCAGGATCAAGCCGGTAATGAGCAGCTTGTTCCGCAGGTCGGGCAGGCGGAAGGCATTACGAAGAGCCTCAATCATGGGGGAACAATCCTCTTTAGTCTAGCAGGGAAGGATTTAGCGATTAGCAATTCGCTTTTTGGCTAAAGGCTAATTGCTAACCGCTAATGGCTTCGTGAACGCTATTCACCGCCGTCGCGCAGCCGAGCAAGCTGTTCCTTCGGAAGCAGCTTGACCGTGGCGCGCGCGCCCTTCACGAGCAGCTCAAGCGTTTCGGTGCTGCCGCCCTGCGCGGCGATTTTTTCAGCAGCGCTCTTCGTAAAGCGGTGGGCGCTTATCGTGAGCTTCTTCGTCAGGTCGCCGTTGCCCAGAATCACCACCGGCTTACCGGCGTCCCGAATCAGCCCCTGCTCTTTCAGCTTCGCGGGCGTGACGGTCGTGCCCGCGCGGAAGCGATTCAGGTCTTCGACGTTCACTTCCTGATAATTGATGCGGAAGATATTATTGAAGCCGCGTTTGAAGGGCAGACTCCGCACGATGGGCATCTGACCGCCCTCGAAGTATGGTCCCTTGACGCCGCCGCTGCGCGCGCCCTGACCTTTGGTACCACGCCCGGCGGTTTTACCCTTGCCGGCAGAGATACCGCGACCGACGCGGGTCTTCTTCTTCGTCGCGCCCTTATCGGGCTTCAGATCGTGCAGCTTCATTTCGCGCCTTCCTCAACTTCTTCAACCTCGACCAGGTGGCGGATCTTGTAAACCTGCCCCCGGATCGTCGGGTCGTCTTTGCGGACGACACTGGCGTTCAGCCGACGCAGCCCAAGAGCGCGCGCCGTCTCGCCCTGGCTTTTCTCGTAGCCGATGGGGCTGCGAACCAGCGTAATGCGGAGCGCTTTTTCCTGTGTCTTACTCATTGGCGACCTCCACACGCTTGCGCTCCCAGAAGGGGCGCACGCTGTTGATGTCGGTGCCGCGCATTGCCGCCAATTCCTGCGGCGACCGGATTTGCTCCAGCGCGGCGAGGGTTGCCATCGCCACGTTCAGCAGGTTATTGCTGCCGAGGCTCTTGGTCAGGATGTCGCGCACGCCAACTGCTTCCAGCACCGCGCGCACGCCGCCGCCCGCGATGACGCCCGTACCGGGCGACGCAGGCTTGAGCAGCACTTCCGCGCCGCCGTAATGGGCGACGACCGTATGCGGGATCGTCGTACCGGACAGATGGACTTTATGCATCTGCCGGCGCGCGCGATCCGACCCCTTACGGATACTGTCGGGCACGCCGCGCGCCTTGCCGATGCCAATGCCGACACGCCCCTGCCCATCGCCGACGACGACGACGGTGCGGAAGGCAAAACGCCGACCGCCCTTGATCACCTTGGCGACGCGCTTGATGTCGATAACGCGCTCTTCAAGCTCTTCGCGGTCTTCACGATTGTCTCCGCCCCGGTTATCGCGATTGTCGCGCTGTGGCGGTCGTTGCTGCTCTCGTTGTTGTTTCGCCATTTTTCACTCCACCTAAGTGGAAAGTTAAAAGTGGAAAGTTAAAAGTGCCGGGAAGGGGTGACCCATTTCGCAAGCACTTATCGCTTTTAACTTTTAACTTTCGCCTTTCAACTTAAAATTCGAGTCCGGCTTCGCGCGCGCCGTCGGCGAGTGCCGCAACGCGCCCATGATATCGGTAACCGCCGCGGTCGAATACGACCCGGTCGATGCCGGCTTCCTTCGCGCGCTGAGCGAGCACCTGCCCGACAATCTTCGCGCCCTCAATTTTGGACTTGCCTTCCACCTGCGACGCAATGCCCCGGTCAATCGTCGACGCCGAGACCAGCGTCGTGCCGGTCGTGTCGTCAATCACCTGGGCGTAAATGGCGCTCAGGCTGCGATAGACGTTCAGGCGCGGGCGCGCGGGCGTACCGATGACGCGGGTGCGAACGCGGCGGTGACGCCGGTCGCGGGCTTCGCGTTTTTTCTCTGTTGCATTCGCCATCGTAATCCCTCGTTACTTCCCGGTCTTGCCCGCTTTGCGGCGGATGACTTCGTCCGAATAACGCACGCCTTTGCCAAGATATGGCTCTGGCGGACGCAGCTCGCGAATATTGGCGGCGACCTGACCGACGACCTGCTTGTCGATCCCGCTGACGTGAATGATCGTGCCGCGGCTTTCAATTTCGAACGTGATGTGCTCCGGCGGATGGACGACGATCTCGTGCGAGTAGCCGAGACGCATCACCAGGTCTTTACCACGCAGGTCGCTGCCGTAGCCCACGCCTTCGATCCGCAGCGAGCGGCGAAAGCCGTCCGACACGCCCGTGACCATATTCTGAAGCAGGGCGCGGGTCAGCCCGTGAAGCGCGCGGTGGTTGCGCTGATCCGTGGGGCGCTCGACCACGACGGCGCCGTCTTCCTGTTTCACGGTGATATCGGGATGAATGTCGATGCTCAGCTCGCCCTTCGGTCCCGTCACCCTGACGTTTTGCTTATCAATCGTCACCGCTACCTTGTCGGGTAGAGTGATCGGTTTCTTGCCGATACGTGACATATCTCTTTTATCCTCGACTCTCAGGCAGCTTCTCCCGAAGCGCTTCCGCCTCGTTCAAGCCCCCTTAACATGGTCGTTCCGAAAACTACCAGACGTAGCAGAGCACTTCGCCGCCGGTATGCTCGCGGCGTGCCTGCTGCGCCGTCATCACCCCCTTGGGGGTGGTCACGATGGCGATGCCAATCCCGCTCATGACGCGCGGCAGGTCCTTGCGCCCGCGGTAGATGCGGCGACCGGGCTTGCTGATGCGCTCGATGTTGGTAATCACGGGACGGCGCTCGCGGCGCGACCCATGATACTTGAGCTTGATACTGATGAAGTCAACCGGCTTCGCCTCGACGATCTGAACGTCTTCGACGTAGCCTTCTTCCTTGAGAATTCGTGCGATTTCCAGCTTGATCTTCGACGTTGGAATTTCAACGCTGGCTGTGCCGACCATGAGCGCATTCCGAATGCGCGTGAGCATATCCGCAATTGGATCGTTCGTCATTGCCTATCGTCCTTCTTAATTACCAGCTCGACTTGACCACGCCAGGAATCTTGCCTTGCAGCGCCAACTGGCGGAAGTGAATGCGGCACAGACCGAAGCGACCAATGTAGCCGCGTGGACGCCCGCAGGTCTTTCCCGAGTTCGGGTCTACGAACTGGCACCGATTGCGAATCTGCACTTTGTATTTCCGGTTGCCTTCCCGGGCGGTCATCGATTTCTTTGCCATTGTCCCTCGTCCTCTATCGTTCGCGGAAGGGCATACCGAGCAACTTCAGCAGACGGCGCCCTTCCTCGTCTGTCTGTGCCGACGTGACCACGGTGATTTCCATGCCACGCACCCGGTCGATTTTGTCGTACTGAATCTCCGGGAAGACGATCTGCTCGCGCAGACCGATGGTGTAGTTGCCGCGCCCGTCGAACGTGTCGGGCGAGACGCCACGGAAGTCACGAATACGCGGCAGCGCGACGTTGATGAGGCGGTCGAGCAGCGCCCACATGCGGTCACCGCGCAGCGTCACCTTCGCGCCAATCGGGCGACCTTCGCGCAGCTTGAAGTTGGCGACGCTCTTGCGCGCCTTCGTAATCACCGGCTTCTGACCGCTGATGCGCGAGATATCGTCGACCGCGCCGTCGAGGAGTTTCTGGTTTTCGTTCGCCGCGCCCTCGCCGACATTGATGACGATCTTTTCAATTCTCGGCACCTGCATGACGTTCTCGTAGCCGAACTCTTCCATGAGCGCCGGGACGATTTGATCTTTGTAGCGTGTGTAAATAGCGTATTGTGGCATGGTCGGCTACTCGATTTCCGCGTCGCACTGCTTGCAGACACGCACTTTTTTGCCGTCCTGGCGAATCTTGTAACCGATGCGCGTTTTCTTGTCGCACTTCGGGCACACGAGCATCACGTTGGACAGGTGAATCGGACCTTCAAATTCAACAATCTGCGCCGCCACCTGGCGGTTGCCCGCCTGACGCGCCTTCTGGTGCTTCTTCAGGATGTTGATGCCCTGAATCGCCACGCGGTTGTCCTTGTTGTACACGGTGAGGACTTCACCGCGCTCTCCCAGATCTTTGCCCGCGATCACCTCGACGGTGTCGCCCTTCTTAATTCTCTGCATGTTCGCAACCCTCTCCAGTCAACTACAGGGTTTCCGGCGCGAGCGACACGATCTTCAGGTAGCCGCGGTCGCGCAGTTCGCGCGCCACGGGACCGAAGACGCGCGTACCGCGCGGGTTCTGCAGGTCGTCGTTTAAGATAACGGCGGCATTGTCATCAAAACGGATATAGGAGCCATCGTCGCGGCGGTATTCTTTCGCCACGCGGACGATGACGGCTTTGACCACATCGCTCTTCTTGACGCTGCCCTGGGGAACCGCCGATTTGACCGTTCCCACCACGATGTCTCCGATGCTGGCATAACGACGTCTTGAGCCGCCAAGCACACGGATGACCAGTAATTCCTGCGCGCCGGTGTTATCGGCGACCTTGACACGCGATTCGGTTTGAATCATGACGGCTACTCCTCGGTCTCGTCGTTGTCGCCGCCAGCATCGTCCGCGTTGTCAGCATCACCGGCGTCATTAGCGTCGCCAGCGTCGCCAAGGTCGGGCTGGAGGAGCGCTTCATCCGCCAGAACCGTCACGAGCGCCTCGCCGGGCTTCGCCAGCACGGCTTCGACGACCCAACGCTTGGTCTTGCTCAACGGCTTGCTCTCGACGATACGCACGACCGAGCCTACTTCCACGTCGTTGTTCTCGTCGTGGGCATGAACCTTCTTGCTCGACACGACGATCTTCTTATAGATCGGGTGCGGCTTGCGGTTCTCGATGACCACCGTGACCGTCTTATCCATCTTGTCGCTGATGACGCGACCCACCAGTCGCCTGCGGTTGTTCGCCATGTTACTTCTTCTTTCCTTCTTCGCTTACCCGCTCTGAAGCAAGCTGACGCTCGCGCAGAATGGTCTTGAGGCGGGCAGTGTCGCGGCGGGTTCGTCCAAGCGCGTTCGGGTCTTCAAGCTGCCCGGAAGCCGCCTGGAAACGCAGGTTGAAGAGCGCTTCCTTCTGGTCTTCGATGGCATCCTGAAGCTGTTTGTCGGTCATCTTCCGAATGTCGTTTGCCTTCATTGCTGCTGCACCTGCTCTACGCCCGAAATCGGATCGATGCGCCTGACAATTTTGGTCTTGATCGGCAGCTTGTAGCCCGCGAGGCGAAGCGCTTCAACCGCTTCGGCTTCGGTGATGCCACCCATCTCGAACAGGATTCGTCCCGGCTTGATGACCGAGACCCAGTACTCGACAGCGCCTTTCCCCTTACCCATGCGGGTTTCCGCCGCCTTCTTGGTGAACGGCTTGTCGGGGAAAATGCGAATCCACACCTTGCCACGACGACGGACGTAGCGCACGAGCGCGCGCCGCGCCGCTTCGATCTGGCGGCTGGTGAGCCAGACAGGCTCCAGCGCCTGCAAGCCAAACTCGCCAAATTCCACCGTCGAGCCGCGCTGCGCCTTGCCCTTCATGCGCCCGCGCATCTGCTTGCGGTACTTTACTCGCTTCGGCATCAACATGATGTCATAACTCCCTGGTTCGTCGCGCTTTCAAGAGTGCTGAGTTCTGAGTACGGAGTGCTGATTTAAGCTTTGAGCTTTGAGGGTTGAGCTTTGAGTAAAAATGCATTTACTCATCCCTGATCCCTCATCGCTTGCTTTTACTCAGTACTCAACCCTCAGTACTCAGTACTCCCTCAGGGCGTGACGTACACTTCCTTCGGTTCGTTTGCCTGTGCCGCGATGTCGGGACGCAGCACTTCGCCCTTATAGACCCAGACCTTGATGCCGATACGACCAAACGTGGTCAGCGCTTCGGCGGTGCCGTAGTCAATGTCGGCGCGGAGCGTGTTGCGGGGGATACGTCCCTCGCTGACCCATTCGCGGCGAGCCATGTCCGCGCCCGCCAGACGCCCGGTGACTTCGATACGGATGCCCTGCGCGCCCTGGCGCATCGCCTGAGAGACCGCACGCTTCATGGCACGGCTGTGCCCGATTCGGCGCTGAAGCTGCCCGGCGATGTTCTCGGCGATCAGCGTCGAGTCGATATCCGGCTTGTCGATCTCGGTCACTTCGACCTTGACCTTCTTCTG
>CALMDI010000180.1 GCA_937864975.1 uncultured Chloroflexota bacterium
CGCTTCCCATACTTTGTCTCTGGCGCTGTTGAGCGGTTGTTCGACATCCCGGCTGGTGTAGACAGCAGTCAAATTATCCAGCGTGACCGGTTCGGTGAGATCAAATTGTATCAGAGAGCGGGGAGAACCATCGCTAATGCCAGGGGTGATACCCTCGCTGGCATCGCACAGCATTTTGGACGCCATTCCCAACTTATACCCCGATTGGTTGGTTGTCACTTCCACGCCGATCAGATCACCATTGGAAACAGCCTGGGTATCCGGCAGCCAATGGCGCGCGCCGTTGTTGGTCATGTCCGTATCAATGAAAGTTTCGACGCGGATTTCCGGCGTGCCGTCCACTGGGATGAGCTGCACCCGCTGCGCCAGGATATGGACATCATGCAGGCTGGCGAAGCGTTCAAATACCAGCCGGACAATTGCGCCCGACGCCGCGCGGAACAGCACCTCCCGCCGCAGCAGCGCCTGACCCAGATGCAGCGTGCGCCGGTAGCCGATAACCGCGCCTTCAGGTGGGTTGAGTGTCGTGTCATTCTGGTTAACGAGCTTAAAAGGCGTGCCATCAATCCAGATGCGTATCGGCAGCCAGTTAGGAGCGTTGCCGAGTTCCGGCACGAGAACACCAGGGGCATGGTTGAAGATACCGTGTACCAGCGTTGAAGGGCTGTCGCCATCATAGCCTTCTTCAAAGCTGCCGCGCGTTGCCAGATAACCGTTGCCAATCGTAAAGATAGTTTCGTAATACTTCAATTTTTCTGGATGAAATGGGAATTCTTCTAAGTTCCACAGACGACCTGACACCGGATTGCTCCTTAGGCAGTAACATTAAACGTTTAAGTTACTTAATCGTTTAATATAGCCAATGTAGCTGAAATCATCAAGTAATCGACCCAAAGTTTGTGCAATATTACTGAACCTGAGTGAAGAAGCCCCATCGAAAGGGGCTTTGAGTCATCTAAAAACGGTTAGCGCCAATCGCTTTTGCCTCGGCTGCCTGCCCGTTTTTTACCGCCGAGGTCATCTTCTTTAGGGGCGTTGGTGTTGATGTCGCTGTCGAAGCCGGGATTATGATCGTCGCCCCCGCTACTATGATATTGGTCACGCCGCATTTCGCGCGCAGTCATATCTCGCAGCGCATTATCAGCTTCTGCCAGCGTGTCGTCTAAATCGTCTACGTCGGCTTCCACTTCCAGGTCATCAACAGGCGGAGCATTTGTCGGCACATTCTGCGCGTCTTGCTCATCTTCAGCCCGCGGGTGTGCACCCATCCGTGCCCGAATACCTGCTTCGGCAGCGGCAGCCCCGCGCTCATCAGCATCGCGGGCCAGATCACGCAGTGGAAGCGCGTGATGTCCTTGCCGATGACATGCAGATCCGCGGGCCACCACGTCGCGAACAGCGCCTCGTCGCCCCCCAGACCGACAGCCGACGCGTAGTTGATCAGCGCGTCGAACCAGACATAAACGACGCTCTCCTCGTCCCAGGGCACGGGAATGCCCCATGACTGCCCGGCCCGGCTGACCGAGATGTCTTCGAGGCCGCTCTCGAGCAGCCGCAGGATCTCGTTGCGCCGGATGCCGGGCTCGAGAAACTCCGGGTGCGACGCGAAGTGCGCGCGCAGAGGCTCCGTGTACTTCGAAAGCCGGAAGAAGTAGTTCTTCTCGCGAATCCAGTCGGGCTTCGTCTGGTGAATCGGGCAATTGCCGTCGACGAGGTCCTTCTCCTGCTTGAACGCCTCGCATGACACGCAGTACCAGCCCTCATACACGCCTTCGTAGATATCGCCGGCCTCGCGGCAGCGGCGCATCAGATCCTGGACGCCGGCGCGATGCCGCGGCTCGGTCGTGCGGATGAAATCGTCGTACGAGATGTCGAGGCGATCCCAGGTGCCGCGGAACTCCTGCTCCATGCGATC
>CALMDI010000181.1 GCA_937864975.1 uncultured Chloroflexota bacterium
AAACGGCGTTTGAACATTTTACACGCGCGTATCAGGTCAACCCACAGCGCGGCGAAACCCTCTACTACCTCGCGATGATCTATCTACGATTGGGCAACCCTCCCGCGGCGCTCGACCTGATGGCGCGCGCGCAGGCGGCGTTCGCCGCGTCGAACGACAAGCGCAAGACCAACGCCGACCGCTGGATTCGGGAGCTTGGCAAGCTGGCGGAAAAAACCGCCGGGCTGCTGGCGGAGCGCGGCGAGACGGAGACCTGAGCTTCGCGCCGTTCGATATCCCGATCTTGTAACGTTGCGCCGGGAGCTATCGCCTCAGGTGGCGTGTCATATAATGGGAATTGAAGGTCATCTGAAGCGAAAGGCGAAACTCGATGCGCTTGCTCGCACTGTGCTTGCTCCTGTCTGCCCTCATGACACCGTTGACGGCGGGCGCGCAGGGCGCAACCGCGTGGCAGATCGTTCTTTACACCGAGGTCGGAGCGGAAAACAATCTCAGCGGTGAACTGGTGGTGATGACGCCCAGCGGCGTGCAGGCGCGTTACCCGCTGCCCGCGTCGCTTTACCAGATGGCGCCGCAGGCGCGCGCTGAGGTCGCCATTTCGCCTGATCACCGCTACGCCGCGATTGGATTCTTCGCGGGCACGGCGGGCAGCCCGCCGCCACTGGCAATTGCCAACCTGGAAGCCGGGACGTGCTGCACCTTCGTGACGCCGCCCATCGCGGATATCGATGGGTTTGCGCTGGCGGGCTTCAGCCCGGACAGCGCCCAGTTTGCCGCCTCCTATGTCGGGTTTACGAACCGCGAGACCTTCGATATCGAGTCGGGCATGATGACGGTCGATCCCGTCACTGGCTCGATTCTGGCGCAGATACCGGTGGAGACACTTGCCGCCGAGACCACCGGTGAGCAGTGGATTGCTTTCGCGCAGCCCGGCGACTGGAAAGCCGACGGCGTTCGCTTCGTCCCAAGCTGCTATGCCTGCGAAGGCGTGTTTGAAAGCCCGTGGTTCATCTGGAATCCACAGACCAACCAGATCATGCAGACGACGAACGAGTATTTCACCATTCTTGGCGAATCGCTGCCGTTGACAGGGGAACTGCTGGTCACGACCCAGAACCTGACCTACCCGGCGGGCGAAACGATGGGGATACTGCCGCCCGCCAACGTGGTCGAATATTACGCGGGCGGCGTGCCGGCGCCCATCGAGCAGCGACAGGCTGCCGAGGCGCAGGCGCCCGTCGTCTATTTCAATCCGAACGATCTGGATTTGCGTCTGGCGCGCTGGATTCTGGACGGGAATGCTTTTGTGATTCAGGGCAGCGAACTGAACCCGCAGGGGACAATTGTCTTTCGCGATGGCGCGCGGCAGGCGGTTGCATTCGGACCCGGCGACACATTTCTGACCGGCACGCCCGATGGCTTCCTGGCGCAGAACGCGCTTGGCTGGGTGGTCTACTATCAGTTTATCGACGGGACGCCGAATCTGATTGAGTTGGAACAATTCGAGCGCCCGGTGCAGGTCGTCGAGGCGACCGCGCTTGGGGGGACGGTCACGCAGCCGTTCCAGTTGATCGAGACCGGCGCGCAAGCGCCCGTGGAGGAGCCGCCGCTCGCGCCACAACAGGAGCAGCAGCCAGCGGTGACAACCTGCCCCGGCTTTCTGCCGTCGCGTCTGGTGCCGGGCGCTCAGGGGCGCGTGACGCCGGGTTCCGCCAACCGGCTGCGCGCGCAGCCCTCGCAGCAGGCGGAGATTGTCGGTTTGATGCCCGGCGATTCGCTCTTTCTCGTGATTTCCGGTCCTCAGTGCGACCCCGCGGGGATTGCCTGGTGGGAAGTGGAGTATAACGGCGTCCCCGGCTGGACGGCGGAAGGACAGGGCGACAGTTATTTCGTCGAGCCGGTCTAAGACGCGAAGGATAGAGACGTGAACAAGGGGCTGCGGATCGCCCCTTGTTTTACCATAGCGACGGTTGGAGCAGCCGATGATCCGGCAGGTGCTGGTGCTGTGTTTCGTCCTCACGCTGGTGTCCGCGGCGAGCGTTTTCGCCGTCACGTCGCGCGACGAAACCGAATTGGCGCGCATTGGCATCGACAATCGCCGCGTCGATTATGGCAACGTCACCTTCTCGCCCGACAACACCCTGATTGCCTACAGCCAGCGTCTGCCGCGCAGCGGAATCGTCCGCGTCTGGGACATTCCGCGCCGGCGGCAGCGCTTCTCGCTCGTCGCGACGAGCTTTATTCAACGGCTTCAGTTCAGCGCCGATGGCTCCGCGCTGCTGATCGTGCCGGAGCTTGGCGA
Organism: uncultured Chloroflexota bacterium; assembly: GCA_937864975.1. Lineage (GTDB taxonomy): Bacteria > Chloroflexota > Anaerolineae > Aggregatilineales > Phototrophicaceae > ZC4RG36. Next base: position 2,303 of record CALMDI010000181.1, read on the forward strand.
CGTACCTGTAGTCGACGTGACGGCGGGCGAAATCCGCGCTCAGCTTTCCTTCGCGGGCGAGGTGCTGGACGCCGCTTTCAGCCCCGACAGCGCTCGCGTTGCCACGCTCGAACGCGGCGGGCAGCTTCGCCTGTGGGACGCGCGAACGGGCGCGCTTCAACAGACGCTCGACGGCAATGACTCGACGGCGCGCAGCATTATGTTCACGCATGACGGCGAACGGCTGGCGTCGATCAGTCAGGAGCAGCGCGTTCGATTATGGGATGTCCGGTCGGGCGAGCAGCAGGCGACGCTCTCCGGCGACCTGAGCGCCGAGTTGATCCTGTTCACGCCGGATGACCGCTGGCTGCTGACGTATGCCATTCCGGGGCGCACGCGCCTGTGGGATGTTGCGAGCGGGCGCGTGGTCGGGCGCGTCAATTACTTTGGCATCTACAGCGCGACCGTGGGCGCTGACGGCGCGGTGCTGATCGCCGGGAAGCGCGGACCGAGCAACCAGATTCACGTGCTGGACGTGCGCGCGGGGAGCGAGCGCTACGCCGTGGGCGCGGCGTGGGCGGTCTTCAGTCCCAACGGCGAATGGCTGGCAACCGCCAGCGGGCGCGACTATCGCGATGGCGTCGTCTGGG
>CALMDI010000182.1 GCA_937864975.1 uncultured Chloroflexota bacterium
ATTATCTGGTACCAGAGGGCAATAGCGGGCGAGGGCAATGAGATCAACCTACAGTTGCAAGACAAAGTATTCTTGCCAATTGGGCGAATGGTTGCACTTGACAATCTGTTTTGGGAACTCATCGGTACCGATGCTGACGTGCGCGAATACTTTAAGGTTCGCCAGTTTCAAGTTGATTATAATCTTGTGCTAGATTACTTGGATAAGGTGGATGATTAGCTGCATGTCTGATCATTGCGACACCTTTGTGTGTCGCATATCAGCATGAAATACCCTCACCCCTGAACCAAAAAGCCTCGGACACGAGGCTTTTTGGTTTCTCTCAGAGCGGGCGATGGGATTCGAACCCACGACATCTTCCTTGGCAAGGAAGCATTCTACCACTGAATTACACCCGCAAGATGCCCCTAGTTTACCACACTCCAGAAGTTTGACAAGGCTTTTTTGACGCACCGGTTACCCCTTTTTCGTGGCGAGTTGCCCCCATACGGCAATGACTATAATAAGGGGATTATGCACATAAAAATCCCATCGCTCGCCCAACTGGCGTTCCTTCTGATTCTGCCCCTGCTGGCAGCCTGCGAGGCAATGTCGCTCGCGCCCATCCCGACCCAGACACCGCAGGTCGTGGTGGTCACGGGCGTGCCCACGAACACGCCGATTCCCTCGCCCACGCCGCCGTTCACGCGCACGCCCGTCGCGACGCCGACGCCGATCAGTTCGCCCACGCCGACGCCCTATCCCTGTACGGAAGAAGGCGGGCAAATGATCCCGTTTGACGATTTCCAGAGCGCGGTCGCGGGCGAAAATCTGCGCTACCGCGTCTACATCCCGCCGTGCTATCTGGAAACGCAGAAGCGCTTCCCCTACGTCATCCTGCTGCACGGCATGAACAGCAACGAGCTTCAATGGGATGAGATCGGCTTGGACGAAGCGCTCGATCAGGGCATTCGCCTCGGCTCGCTGCCGCCCATGATCGTCGTCATGCCCTACACCGGGCGCATTGGCAACGACAACACCTTCCCGCCGGAGCCATCCTACGAAACGGTCATCATGGACGAACTGCTGCCCGCGATTGAGCGCGACTTTTGCACCTGGAACGACCGCGATCACCGGGCGCTCGGCGGCATCTCGCGCGGCGGCTTCTGGGCATACAGCGTCGGGCTGCGCTACCCTGATGTATTTGGTATTCTGGGCGGGCACAGCGCGACCTTCGACCGGGATCACGCGCCCCCGGAATTCAACCCGCTCGACCTCGCGCTCAATGCCGCCTTCCTGGACGACACGTCGATGCGGATGTACCTCGACAACGGCGCGAGCGACCCGGCGGGCACGAATCTTCAGTTGTTTTCGAGTCGGCTCAGTTCGCGCGGCATCGCCCATACCTACGTGATTAACCCGGTCGGCGGTCACGACGAGGACTACTGGACTCAGCACGTCGAGGAATACCTCTCGTTTTATGGGCGCGACTGGACGCGCAACATGAATGAGCTTCCAAGCTGCCTGGAGCCAAGTCCGTAAGGACGTTTTAAGCGATCCCACGCCGATGTATAATCGCCTTCGGCGAGAGGCGCTCGACCGCATCCCCGGAGACCTGCGTGCCCATCCTCAGAGAAGGCGAACTGGACGTCATCACCAACAGCGCCGAACAGACCCGGCGTTTGGGCGCGAAGCTTGGCTCGCTGCTGGAGCCGACCGACGTCATTTGCCTGTCGGGGGACATGGGCGCGGGGAAAACGGTCTTTTCCGGGGGGATTGGCGCGGGGTGGGGTTCGACGACGCCCATAACCAGCCCAACCTATAATCTCGTCCACCAGCACACGCGCGAGAAAGACACACAAATCCTGTTCCATCTCGACTGTTACCGGCTGAAAGGTGTCGAAGACGCCGAGTCGATTGGGATGGACGACATTCTGAACGGGCGCGGACCGGTCATTCTGGAATGGCCCGAGCACATCGAGCGCGTCCTGCCTTCCGAACGGCTGTGGATCGATTTCCGTATTCTGGAAGCCAGTCGTCGCAATTTTATTTTCCAGGCAACAGGCGCGCGCTACGAACGCCTGTTGAGTCACTTTCGCGAGCAGACCTTCGGCGTTTAAGCAGCCTGCTTGACGAAAGCGAACGGCAACCGTATGTTACTCGCCATCGATACCGCCACCCAAATGACCAGTCTCGCGCTGCACGACGGGCGCGGTCTCCTGAGCGAACAGACCTGGGAATCCTCGAATAATCACACTGTCGAGCTTGCGCCCGCCATTTACCATCTGCTGGCGCAGGCAGGCGTGAGCGCCGACGCGCTCGTGGCGCTGGCGGTCTGCATCGGACCCGGCTCGTTTACCGGGCTGCGGATTGGCGTGGCGCTGGCAAAGGGCATGGCGTCGGCGCGCAGTCTGCCGCTGGTGGGCGTGACTTCGCTGGATATCCTGGCGGTGGGTCAGCCGCCGACGCAGAACCGGCTGGTCACGGTGCTTCAGGCAGGGCGCGGGCGCATCATCGCCGCCGGCTATACCTCGCGCGCCGGGCACTGGAAACTGCACGACGAGCCGGCGATCACGAACTGGAACGCGACTTTGGAGAGCATTTCGGAGACGACGCATCTCACCGGCGAAGTCGACGCGGCAGGCTTCGACGCCGTGCGAGCGGCGCAGGAACGCGGCGTGCCCGTGATACTCGTGCCTGAAGGCTTCCGGCTGCGGCGTGCCGGGTTTTTAGCGCAGGAGGGGTGGGCGCGGCTTCAGGCGGGGGGCGCCGACCGCTATCGGGCAGCGGCGGTCGCGCCCGTTTACGTCAAGACAAAGGACACGCCGTGACGCTGACGCTCCGCTATATGCGGATGGAGGATGTGCCGCAGGTCATCACCATTGATCGGCTCTCCTTCGACCCTCCGTGGTCGGCGCGCTCCTACGCCTACGAGGTCACCGAATCCAGCTACAGCCACATGGTGGTTTTAGAGCAGAGCCGCGAAGACAAGCCCGCCAGAGGGCTTCGGCGGCTGGTGAAAAACCTGAATCCTCAGCCTCCCGGCGAGAATGTCATCGTCGCCTATGGCGGTCTTTGGCACATCGCCGACGAAGCGCACATCAGCACGATTGCCACGCATCCCGATTCGCGCGGGCGGGGCTATGGCGAGATTGTGCTGGCGGGCATGGTGCGCCGCGCTCTGTTGCTGAAAGCCAGCTACATCGTGCTCGAGGTGCGCGTGAGCAACGTCGCCGCGCAGAGCCTGTACGCCAAGTACGAGTTCCACACCGTGGACGTCAAACCCCGCTACTACCACAACAACGGCGAGGACGCCTATGACATGCGCCTCGACCTGACCGACCCGGAGCGGCAGGCGCGGATTCACCAGCGCTTTGCCGAGCTTCAATCCAAATCCCCGTTTGTCGATCTTTACAGCGCCGCGCCGCCACCGCGAGGGCAGAATTAACGTGCGTATCCTGCTCGTGACACACTATTACGAGCCGGACTCAGGCGCGGCGGCGGTTCGGTTAACACGGCTGGCGAAACTGCTTGTGGCGCGCGGACATAACGTGACCGTTCTGGCGACCATGCCGCACTACCCGCAGGGGCGTATCGACGCTGCCTATCGCGGTAAATTCTCGGCGCGTGAGCACAGGGACGGCGTGCGTGTCGTCCGGGTCTGGTTATACGCGACGCCGAGCACGAAGATCAGCCGCCGCCTGCTAAGCCAGTTGTCGTTCATGCTGACGTCGGCGCTGCGCGGGCTGGCGCTCAGGCGACCCGACGTGGTGCTCATCGAGGCGCAGCCGGTGTTCACGGGGCTGGCGGGGGTGTTTCTCAGCCGTCTCAAGCGCGTTCCCTATGTCATGAACGTCTCGGACTTCTGGCCCGAATACCTCGTCGCGGTCGGCGCGCTGCGCGAGACCAGTTTGCTCTACCGTGTTTTTAAAGCGCTGATTGACTATGCCTATCGCGGCGCGGCGGCGATTGTCACCCTCTATCCGCCGCTGATCGACAGCATCGAGAAGCGCGTTGGGGGGCGCGAACGCCTGTACAATATCTACAACGGCGTCGATCTCAACCGCTTTCGCCCCGGATTAAATGCCGCGCCGTTTCGCGAAAAGCACGGCTTGCCGGCCGTCAAGCTCGTGACGTTCATCGGCACGTTTGGCACACACATCGACTTTATGACCATGCTCGACGCGGCGTCGCGGCTGAACTATCGCGACGATTTGCGCTTTGTCCTCGTGGGCACGGGCGGGCAGAGCGAGAAGGTGCGCGAGCGGCTGGCACAGCCGGACGTGGCGAACGTGCTTCAGATCGGCTGGGTCGATCACGACGAAATGCCGCTGGCGTGGGCGGCGTCGCATGTCACGTTCTGGGCGGTGCATGGGCACCCCCTCTATCGCAGTATCGTTCAGTCGAAGCTGTATGAAGCGATGGCGTCGGGCGTGCCTGTCGCGATTGCCAACGAAGGCTTAACCGCCGATATCGTCAGCCGCAGCGGCGCGGGGCTGACCGTTCCCTATGGCGACAGTGCAGCGCTGGCAGATGCCATCGCGCGGCTGGCGGATGATACCGACTTCCACGATACGTGCAGCCGTTCCGCGCGTGCGTATGCCGAGACCCATCTCGACGCCCGGCACGTCGCAGAAGCCTACGAGCGTGTGCTGGTAGGCGTCGCGCGGCACAACGCGCAGCGCTGAAGTCGCCAGAGATTCCCCCTCCCTGAAGTCGGGGAGGGGGCTAGGGGGTGGGGTTTCTGCCCACAAACCCTTCAATCACTTCGGCAATTCGCTCGGCGGCGCGTCCATCCCACAGCGGCGGACGCTCTCCCGTTGTCCAATCTCCCGCCAGAATCGCGTCGATGTGGCTGGCGATTGCCTGGGGATCGGTGCCGACCAACCGGTTCGTGCCGCTCGTGACCGTTACCGGGCGCTCGGTATTCCAGCGCAGCGTCAGGCACGGCACGCCGAGGACGGTGGTTTCCTCCTGAATGCCGCCGGAATCGGTCAGGACGCAGCGCGCCTCCGACATTAATCCCGTGAACGTCAGGTAGGGCAGCGGGTCGCACAGGGTAATACCCTGCCCAATGTCGATGCCGCCTGTCGTCATGCGCTCGCGCGTGCGCGGATGCACCGGAAACAGCACGGGCAGGCGTTCGGACACGTCGTTGATTGCGCCCATGAGGGCGCGCAGCGTGTCGAGGTCATCCACGTTCGATGGACGGTGCAGAGTCAGCAGGGCGTACTGTCCCGGCTCGACGCCGAACGCTTGCCACGGCGCGCCCGCGCGGGCGGCGTCGAGGTGCTTCAGCAGCGTATCGACCATACAGTTGCCGACAAAGTGGATTTTGTCCGTGGCAATGCCTTCGTGGAGCAGGTTCTCATTGCCGCTCGTCTCGGTCGTGAAAAGCAAATCCGACAGGTGATCGGTGACGACCCGGTTCACTTCTTCGGGCATTGCCCGGTCGAACGAGCGCA
>CALMDI010000183.1 GCA_937864975.1 uncultured Chloroflexota bacterium
CCGGCTTCTCGATCTCGATAATCTGCTCGCAGATGTCGGGCGTCAACGGCTCAATGTAGGTCGCGTCGGCAAATTCGGGATCGGTCATGATCGTCGCGGGGTTCGAGTTGACCAGCACAACGCGGTAGCCGTGCGCGCGCAAAACCTTGCACGCCTGCACGCCGCTGTAATCAAACTCCGGTCCCTGCCCGATCACAATCGCGCCGGAGCCAATGACCATGATGGTGTGAATGTCAGTTCGTTTGGGCATGAAGTCACTAACGTTACTGTTCAAATACGAAGGCTAAATCAAGCGTAAAGCCGGGTAGTAAGTCGCCGCCGGGAACTGTTTGCCCCACGCTGTAGATAGCCACAAAGCCGTCAAGCGCATAGACTTCAATCTGCCGAATTTCAGGAATAACCAGCCAAGCTTGTCGAGTTCCGTAGTCGAGATATTGATGTAGCCGTGCGCGCATTTCATCAAGGTCTTGTGACGGTGATACGATCTCAATTGCCAGATCAGGAGCGCGAAAAACAAACTTGCGAGTCGGCGTGACGTTCTCTTTGGCGACGAACGATACATCCGGCTCGCGCGTAACCCGCAGATGACCGGGTTCGCCATCCAATACGAAGGTGACATCACCAGGATAAACACGCCCTGCCCTTGTTTTGAGAACATAATTGGTGATTGCATTAAGAATGAGTGTTTCTATCCAGCCATGCTCCTCGCCGGTCGTCATTTCGTCCTCGACATCGTTCAACACCCATTCCCCATCCGTGATTTCGAGATGCTCATAACCTTCATAGGACTTCACTTCGATAGCAATGTCCTCTGTGATCGGACGCTTCATCAGCAGGGTCACGATTTTTCGCACTTCGTCTCTCGTTACCATCGCCCTTACCTCTTTGGCTCAGCACTCGACTCACGATTCTTGACCCGCTCTACGAATTCGTCAAACAGGTAGAGCGAATCGTGGGGACCGGGCGAGGCTTCGGGGTGATACTGCACGCTGAACGCGCCGAGCGCTTCGTGACGCATCCCCTCAATCGTGTTGTCGTTCAGGTTGACGTGCGTGACTTCCGCGCCGCCGAGGTCGCTATCCGCGGTGACGGCGAAGCCGTGATTGTGCGCGCTGATCTCGACCACGCCGGTCAGCTTGTTCATTACAGGCTGGTTACCGCCGCGATGCCCGAAGCGCATCTTTTCCGTCTTGCCGCCGAGCGCCAAGCCGAGAATCTGGTGACCGAGACAGATGCCGAACACAGGTACTTTACCCAGAAGCTGGCGGGTGTTTTCGATCATGTAACCGACGGCGGCAGGGTCGCCTGGTCCGTTGCTCAGAAAGATCCCCGCCGGATTCAGGGCAAGGACGTCATCGGCGCTCGTCCGCGAGGGAACGACGGTGACTCGCAATCCCCGGTCGGTCATCATGCGGAGGATATTTCGCTTAATGCCCGTGTCGTAGGCGACGATCAGCGGTCCGTTGGGGTCGTAGGGGTGCTGGCGATACCACGCGGGATCGCTCTGTTGCGTCCAGTGATAGGACTCGTCGCAGGTCACGTCATCGACCAGATTCGCGCCGCTCATGTCGGGCGCATTTTGCGCCATCTGAAGCAGCTCCATCGGCTCATCTGCCATCGCACCATGCGCGATTGCGGCGCGCATAACACCCTTTTCGCGGATGTGGCGCACGAGCGCCCGCGTCGCCACGTCGGACAGCCCAATCACGCCTTGATCGCGCAGGAAACCGTCCAGTGTGTGGCGCGAGCGCCAGTTACTGACGACCGGACTCAGCGACCGGACGACGAAGCCCGCGACCCAAACTCGATCCGACTCCAGGTCGTCGGGGTTGATGCCCGTGTTGCCCACGTGCGGGACGGTCATCGTCACGATCTGCTTGTGATAGGACGGGTCGGTGAGGATTTCCTGATAGCCGGTCATCGACGTGTTGAAAACCAGCTCGCCCGTCTGCACGCCCTCCGCGCCGAAGCCGACGCCGGGAAACTGCCGTCCGTCTTCGAGAACCAGCAAGCCACGCATGAACACTCACCCGTTGAAACAAGAAGGGCGCACCGACGTGCGCCCCTGCGAACTCGCTATGTGCGATAGTGCCCGTTGATGGAGACGTAGTCGTGGCTGAGGTCGCACGTCCAGACACACGCCGAGCCGTCCCCCACGCCAACGTCAAGCAGGATGCTGACGGCTGGCTCGTTGACCAGCGCCGTCGCCTTCGCTTCGTCGTAATGCGCCGCGATGCCCCGCTCGAACAATTGAAGGTGGAAATTCTCGCGCTCATCGGTTTCACCCGACGCGATCCACAACTGCAAATTTTCGGGGTGCAGCGGCACGCCTGCCCGCCCTGCCGCCGCGATGATACGCCCCCAGTTGGCGTCGCCGCCATAGAACGCGGTTTTGACCAGCGCCGAGGTCGCAATCGTGTTGGCAATCTGTTTCGCCGCGTCGTCGTTTTCCGCGCCCGTGACGTTGATCGTGATGAACTTCGTCACGCCTTCGCCGTCACGCACGATATCCTGCGCCAGCTTGCGCATGACAGCCGTGAGCGCTTCCTCGAACTCGGCAATTTCGTCGCCCGACTGAACAGTCACGCCGCTCGCGCCGTTCGCCAGAATCAGCACCGTGTCGTTCGTGCTCATGTCGCCGTCGACCACGATACAGTTGAAGGTGCTCCCGGTCACTTTTCGCAGCGACGACTGCAACTGTTGCTGTGACAGCGCCGCATCGGTCAGAAGCACGCCGAGCATCGTCGCCATGTTCGGCGCAATCATGCCCGCGCCCTTGCACATCCCGGCGATGTGATAGGTTTTGCCGCTCGCCGTGGTCACCGACGCCGACGCCATCTTGGGGCGTGTATCGGTTGTCATGATCGCGGTCGCCGCCGCTTCCCAGGCATCGCCAAGCGACTTGCTCGCCTCCGAGACGCCCAGGCGCACCTTGTCCAACGGGAGATGCGTGCCAATGACCCCGGTGGACATCACCAGCACCTGCTCCTGCCGCACGCCGACCGCCTCGCCCACCCACGTCTGCGTGACGTGGGCGTCCTGCACGCCCTTGCGCCCGGTGCAGGCATTCGCACAGCCGGTATTGACCGCCAGCGCGCGAATATTGGCGGCGTTGTTTTCCAATACCTGCTGGTCGACCAGCACAGGCGCGGCTTTGACCAGATTGGTCGTGAAAACGCCCGCCGCCACGCACGGACGGTCGCTCACGATCAAGGCAAAATCCAGCCTGCCGTCCTTTTTCAGACCGCAGCTCACACCCGATACCCGAAACCCGGTTACCCCGGTAATGGACGACTCGATGTCGGTCACTGAACTCCCTCACTCATGGATGCAAAGATGGCAGACAATTTCTCGATCAGATCATCGACGTGCCGCTTCTCGACGACCAGCGGCGGCACAAAGCGCAACACATTTGGCCCAGCGTTGACCAACATAACGCCATGCTTATAGCCTTCCGCCACAATCGGGTTGGTGTCAATGTCCAACTCCATGCCGACCATCAAGCCCTTGCCGCGAATCTCCACTGTGTGCGGGCTGTTCAACTCCTCCAGCCGTTCCATGAGCAACTTGCCCTTCGCTTCAACGCCCGCCAGGAACTTCTGATCAGCAACGCGGCTCACCACATGGTGCGCGACGTGCGTTGTCACCGGCCCACCGGCAAAAGTGCTGGCATGGTCGCCCTTGTGCATAGCGTCCGCCACCTTCTGGCGCATCAGAATCGCGCCGATGGGCAGACCACCCGCCAGCGGCTTGGCAGAGGTCAAAATGTCCGGTTCCACGCCATAATGCTCATAGGCCCAGAGCTTGCCGGTGCGCCCCATGCCACACTGCACTTCATCAAAGATCAAGAGCGCATCGTACTGATCGGCCAACTGGCGCAGCCCCTGGAGAAACTCCTGGCTCGCCGGATAAATGCCGCCTTCGCCTTGCACCGGCTCCACCAGCACTGCGACGATATTTCGATTATGCGTCGCGACTTGCCGCACGGCTTCTAAATCATTGAAAGGGACGCGAACAAAGCCCGCCAATAGCGGCTCGAACCCCGCCTGCACTTTGCGGCTGCCGGTGGCGGTGAGGGTGGCCATGGTACGGCCGTGAAAACTCTTTTCCATGACGAT
>CALMDI010000184.1 GCA_937864975.1 uncultured Chloroflexota bacterium
GACGGACTCGCCAGCCCGCCGATGGGCGTGCAGGCGATGCCCGACGTCAAGATGGCGCATTACGAGATCGGCACGGGCACGCGGCTTTTGATGGCGGACGGCGGTTTAGCGCGGGTCGACGGCGACCGCATCGCCGAGGCGCTGGCGGGCGAGGACATCGCCGCCGTCCTCGTCGCGCTGAAGGAACTTGTCGCGACACACGGCACGCTGATGGCGATTGAATTTGTGCCGCCAGAGCTTCCCGCGCCGATCCCGGTGCATGAAACGGAAACCACGGCGGCGCTCGCGGACGCTGGAATGGGCGCGAACGGCGCCGCGCCGCGCGGACGCAAGACGCCAAATGCCTTTGAAGCGCCTGTCCGCAGTGTCCTCAGCAAAGGCGCGCTCACGCTGGCGGCAACGACGCGCGTCCTGGGCAGCGCGGTCGAGCGCGTGGTACCGCAGCCGAAAGAAGGGCAGCGAAGCTGGCTCGGCACGCCCGCCGCGGCGGGCGCAACGGTGATTATTCCGATTCTCGTGGTCGTTCTGGTGCTCGTCTTCTGGCTCACGGGAACGGGCGAAAGTGAATTTGAGCTGTGCGTGCGCGAGGCGACTACCGCGGCGGACGTCGCCCGCAATATTGCGTCCAGTGACGTGCAGGGCACGCTGGCAGCCTGGAACGCCGTCCTCACGGTCGTCGGTCGGTGTAACGAGCTTCGCACAGGCGACGCCGCCGTGGCAGGGCTGGGGCTGGAAGGGCGTCAGATCATCGACCAGATCCTTCAGATCAGCCGCCGGGGCATGACTCCGCTCGCGTCTCTGCCCAACGCGGGGCTGACGCGCATCGTCCTGCAGGGCGAAGATATTTACGCGCTCGACGACCGCAACGACCTGGTATATCGCGTCAAAGTCACCGACGACGGCATGGGGCTGGTGACCGGCTCGCAGCAGGCAATTCCGTCGATGCGGCGCACCGCGCAGGTCGAAGAATTCACCATTGGCGACATTCTCGACATTGCCTGGGCGCAAAATGGCGCCGGCTTGAGTCAGGGAAACGTGCTGGTCGCGCTGGACGCGAACGGCGTGCTGGTCGAATGCCCGCCGCGCTTCCTCGAAGCGCTCTCGTGCGAGGCGCAGCGCCTGCTCAGCACCGAGACCTGGGTGACGCCGAAGGCAATCGCGCTCTGGCAGGGGCGTATTTACGTGCTCGACCCCGGCGCGAATCAGGTCTGGCGCTACGAGCCGGGCGGCGGCGCGTTTACCAATTCCCCGACCGAGTATTTTATCGGCGAGGGACGACCGGATATTCGCACGGCGGTCGATCTCAGTATCGAGGACAGCGGGCAGATCTATATCCTGATGATGGACGGCAGCATTCGCAAGTTTGAAGGCGGCGAGGCGCTGCCGTTTGGTTACGCCAGCTTCCCGGAAGGGCAGCAAATTCTGGGCGCAGACGCGATGTTCCTGAACACCAACCCCATCGCGCAGGGGCTGCTGATTTCCGACCACGAGACGCGCACGGTTTACGAGACGACGCTGGCGGGTACATTCATCGCCGCGTACCGCCCGAATGACGAAGACCTGTTCTTATCGCTGGCGGACGCCGTGACCGACCCCAATCACCGCCTGATCTATGCCACGTCCGGGAACACCATCTTCGTCTTCAACCGCACGAGCTAGTTCTCAGGGGCATGGCGTACGATGCCTCTAGCGCTTCCGCCCATTCGAGGTCGTTTCGTGGTTCGACAGGAGTGCATCGAATGATAACTGATGTTCGTTCGCCTCACCCTCGCTCATGTCGAGCTCGTTTCCCCATTGTGTCCATGCTGGACGGGGATGACGAGCAAACAACTCTAGATAAGGACCTGGGCTACAACGCTCAATCACGTCGTAAAGTTCTTCCGGTTTTCGCGAATGCTCCCGCTTCTGACTTGTAAATAAATTCACCTGACGTCGCCCCGGCGACAGCGTCCGAAGATTGCCACGAACTCCAAAAAGGATGAGCTCCGTCACATTGCGAAAGTAGAAGCCAACGCCTCGTCCATCGGGACCGCCATCTTTGCGGATTTTGTACCAGACAAGATTTGTCTTGTAGACAAACCCCCAGCGTTTCATCACTTCAAGCCCTTCCAAAATAAGCGCATTGGGTACCCACAGATAAAGATGACTTTTGGGTAACGCCAGGTAAGCGACAGGAAGGCTCATAATTTCTTCATTCGACATGGTATTGTATCGAGACAAGCGTTTATGTTCGGGCGCCATTTTTCCTGTGCGATTCATGAAGCGCCAGGGCGGGTCGGCAAGTATGGTGCCGAATTCGTGCATTCCCAGAGAGAGCAGATCGGTGACGGGCGAGTCGTTGTCCGTTTCAGGCTGCACCGTTAAACGTCCTCCACATATAAACTTCTTTTGATGCCAAACACCAGAACCGGGCAACCTCCCCCGCCTCCACCTTCAAGACGCGGAAGTAATTTGCTCATATGCGTGGTTGACATGCCGTAGGATGATCCTCTACCAATCGAATTGAATATCTGTTGCAGTTCGTCGCTTCGGGTGACAATGATACCCACACTAATGGCTCGCAACTCAAACAAAAGACGAAAATTGTTTAGATCACGGTCGTAAAACGGGTCTTTATTGTTCCACTCAAGCTCGACTGCGATTTCATTTTTGTAGCAATCCACTTTGTGCGTAGGTGAGCGTAATTCCCGGTCGTCAATAACGACTCGCGTATCAAATGATTTTTCGATCCAGCCGCGCCGCGAAAAGGCAGCATCCATCCTGATCGCAAGCGGCGACTTATTGCCGCCCCCGCTGACAATATCGCTCTTGAGAAGACGAAAATCCGTCAAAACTTCGACAATATCCTGCCATTCAGGAGCGTAATCGGCTTGGAGAATTGCTATTGCGTGTCTCCATTGACGAATTTCGTAGTTTTCGAGCAAGAATTCCGGCAGCTTCTTCATCATAGACTGGTCATAAGGGAAGATCGGGTTATTAGAACATATAAACTATTTTCTCTGCAACCGAACACACATCAGTGCTAGAATGATTTCCGAGTTATGTCAGCCGTTGGGAGTCTTTCGATGCCCGAACCAATCCGTTTGCTGCACTTTGCCGATACGCACATCGGCATGGAAAACTACGGCAGAATCAGCCCCAACACCGGGCTGAGCACGCGCGTCGAAGATTTCCTGCGCCGCATGGACGAGATGATCGACTATGCCCGCGCGAATGATGTCGACCTGACAATTTTCGCGGGCGATGCGTTTAAGACGCGAACGCCGAACCCCACCTATCAGCGCGAGTTCGCATGGCGCGTGCGCGACCTGAGCGAGATGGCGCCGCTGGTTCTGCTGGTGGGGAACCACGACCTGCCGCCGATGGCGAAGCGCGCGTCAAGCGTCGAGATTTACGATACGCTGGCAGTGCCGAACGTGTGGGTCGCAGACAAATACGAGACGAAAGTAATCGAGACGAAGCGCGGTCCGGTCGTCGTGGGTGCCGCGCCCTATCCCATTCGAGCGCGCCTGCTGGAAGATGAGGAGACTGCCGGGCTGACGATTGCCGAAATCGACGCGCGCCTGCAGGAATCGCTGGCGCACATTCTGGACGAGCTTGCCGAGCAGGCGGATCAACACGCGATGCCGCGGGTGCTGACCGGGCATTTCACCGTCGAGGGCGCGGTCGCAGGCTCCGAGCGACAAATCATGCTCGGACGTGATATCAGCGTGGCGCGCTCGTGGATTGCCGACCCGCGCTGGGATTACGTCGCGCTGGGTCACGTTCACAAGCACCAGAACATGACGCCGAAGCGGGACGAGATGCTGCCGCCCGTAGTCTACAGCGGCAGTATCGAGCGGATCGACTTTGGCGAGGAAAACGACACCAAAGGCTTCTGCTGGGTGGAGCTGGAGCGCGATCACGTCGAATGGGAGTTCGTGCCGCTCAACGCGCGCCAGTTCGTCACCGTGCGCGCCGACCTGCGTGAGAGCGAGAACCCGACGCAGGACGCGATGGACGCGATCCAGGAGCGAAGCCTTCGCGATGCCGTCGTGCGGATGATCGTGCAGTTGACACCCGAAGCCGAGGCGAGCTACAACGACCTGGCGATCCGCGACGCGCTGCGCCAGTCGGGCGCGAGCTTCATCGTGCCGGTGAAGAAGGAAATTCAGCAGACGGCGCGCGCGCGGCTGGGCGACAGCCCCGAAGAACTGGACGATGTGGAGCTTCTCAACCGTTACCTCATCAGCCGCCAGATCGATGAAGCGCGGCGCAATGAACTGATCGAGACCGCAAAGGACATCTTCGAGAACACGGTCATCCGGCGGGATTAGGGCTTATCTTCCGCAACCGTAGGACAGCGCCGAACCCCTGCTGCGAGCCGTTCCTCGTATCTCAATGCTAATCCGTTTCGGGTTCGAGAACCTCTTCCTGACCGAGCAGTCGGCGGTAGGTTGCCTGAAGCGTCAGCGCGTCGGCGGTGTGGAAGGGCGGCGGCGCTTCGACCGCGACGACCCCTTCGACGCCAAAATCGACAAACGCCTGCAAAAGCTCGCGGTAGCGCAGATCGGCTTCGTTTAACGGCAGGTGCGCGCGCTCGCCCTTCGCGCCATAGTCGATGCCGCTCAGATGGAAGTGCGAGCGCTTCAACCCCTCGACGCCCAACACGTCGCGCACTCGGGTGAGCGCGTCGGCAAACTCGTCATAGCTGTTGAACGAGCCATCGCCCCGGCGCGCATGAAGATGCGCCCAGTCGATGCACGGCAGCACCCCCGGCACGTCACGGCTGAGCTGCAACAGCTCGTCCAGATCGCCAAACATGGCGGACTTGCCCATCGTCTCCGGGCGCACCGTCACGTCCAGCCCTTCCTCGCGGATGATGCCGGTAATCTCGATCATCTTTTCTTTTGCCCGCTCGTACACCTGCTCCGGTGGCTGGCTGTGATAGCTGCCGGGATGGAAAATGATGTCGGTCGCTCCGGCAAGGCAGCCCCGGCGGATCGCCGCCAGCAGGCGCGCGTCGCTCTTTTCCATCAATTCCGTGGTCTGGCTGTTGAGGTTAATGAAATACGGCGCGTGAACGCTGAGCGTGACGCTGCTCTGCGTCGACGCATTTTTGATCTGCGTGCAGGTCTCATCGGTGACGCGGACGCTCTGCACCCAGGCGATTTCCAGATGATGAAGCTGAAGCTCTTTGATGTGGCGAATGGCGGCGGGCGTGCCGCTCAGGGAGGCGGTCTGCGGCGAGCCGACGGTGCCAAACCGGAGTCCTTCTCTGCGTTCGGTGTCCACGCGACGTTTTCCTCGACGATACGTATACACAAGAGAAGCGATGAGGTTTGAGCTTTGAGCGCTGAGTCAATTAAAAAGGGGGCGATTGACTCAGCGCTCAACCCTCATTGCTCAAAGCTATTGTCGTTTTAGTTTACCGCAAGCTGCATCCGAAGAGGCAACCGCCGATGCTGTCTGAACCGTCGTTTCGCCGCCGCGCGCTCACCGTTGCGCTGGTCGCGCTGGTCATCGTCTTTATCGTCTGGAATATCCCGGCGCTCAGCGGCGTGCTGTTTCCGTTTCGCCTGTTCGTGACGTTCGTGCATGAAGCGGGTCACGGGCTGGCGGCGATCCTCGGCGGCGGGCGGTTTGTCGACTTCACGATTCATGCCGACGGTTCCGGCTTCGCCACGACGGCGGGCGGCGCTCGCGCGCTGATCCTCCCGGCGGGTTATCTTGGCGCGGCGCTGTTTGGCGCTGCCCTCTTCTACCTCACGAATTCCGTTCCCTATCCTCGCCAGATTGCGTTCGTGCTCGGCGCGCTCGTCATGGTCATCGCCGTCTTTTTCGGCGGCATCCTGTCGA
>CALMDI010000185.1 GCA_937864975.1 uncultured Chloroflexota bacterium
CAGTGGGCTGTTCCATAGCGCTCAATCTGATTGACGACCGCCTACCAATCTAAGGCGCAAACGTTATGCGCCTGGCACTAGATACATGAGGAGGATGTTCTATGGACCAAAGCAACACGCCTAACCAGGGGCCGAAGTTTGATCCTGTTACGGGGGAGCCGGTTACGGCGAGCAACACAGAGGCAACACCCTCTATGTCGCAGCCGGAATCGTCGTTTACTCCACCCGTCACAGGGCAAGAGTTCCGCGTCGCAACGGGTGGACCCGCGCCTGACATGATGCCATCTACTCCACCCTCCGCCGCCGAACCTTCATACAGCCAGACCGCGCCCTATACGCCCGTCACGCCAGGCACGCCCCCACCGACGACCCCCTATTCTCCGCCCCAGTACACGCCACCCACGGCACCGCAGCAGGTCAATATCAACCAGACCAAGCGTGGCGGCAGCGCCCTGCCCATGATATTGGGCGCGCTCGCTCTACTCTTGGTCGCGGGTGGGGTCGGCGCGCAGGTTAAAATAGGACTGGATGAAGTGCTCTTCGTCAATCGGCAGGCGCACGGTCGTATCGACCGACCAGACGCGCAAACCAAGCGCCAGAACGACCAGCGCCAGTACCAGGCTCAGGTGACCACGGTCGGCGACTGCCAGCCAGCGGCGGGCGCGATCCATCGTCTGACGGGGCGAGAACGCGAGGTCGGACGCGCCCGCCATGCCCAGCACGAGACAGGACACGCCGAGGACAAACAGCGCGAACTGAACGTGAATCGAGACCCGCTCCAGCATCGGTAGATTGAGCCAACCGCCGCTGATCTCCGCGACGAGCGCCAGCAGAACGACGCCAAGCAGCGCCATCCCGGCGTGCGACCGGCGCGGCAGCAGCGGAACGCTCGCCGCGCGGCGCAGCACGTTCGCCGGACGAGCCAGCGCCAGCGCGCCGCCAAGCGCGACGACACCGAGCGCGAACAGGAGCAGCCCGGCATCTAACGGCATATCAATGTCAGTTGGGCGGAAGGCAATGGCGCTGAGAATCATCGAGGCGGACGATGCCAGCGTCAAGCCGATGACCCAGCGCTCGCGGCGCGCGCGTTCGGCGGGTGTCCCGGCGCGCACCCGTAAGCGGCGCACCCCATTCCAGAGGCGGCTTGTCTCCGCGCGCAGACTGTCCACCGTTAGCCCGGCATCGTGGGCGGCAAGCCCCAGCGCGCCGACGATCAGCACGACCAGCAGCACCAGCGCCGGACGCGACGGCAAGATCAGCAGCACAGCAACGGAAAGCGCCAGCGCCACGCCGTAGACCAGCCAGCGCCGCGCACCGGACAGGCGTCTCACCGCCGGAGCGTCGTCGGAGGCGGGGGAGGGCGCGGGTTCAGAGGACATGGTCAGTGCTTACCCCCCACCCCTAGCCCCTCAGCCCACAAGGAGGGAGGGGAATGAGAAAGTCTGTTTGTTTAAGTGACATGAGAAGCAACGTTGAGGCGGGATATTGGGAATTCATCGCCGTTATGCGGGTTCGTGCCAGCGGGCGATGTAGAGCGCGTATTCCCGGTCGTCGGGGATGGCGGCAGGACTGCGCCGGGGCGGTTCGAGCGCGAAGAACTCGCCAAGCAATGTGACGACGTCCTCGCTGCCCGGCGCGACGAAAAAGGCATATTCCCGACCGCGCGGCAGGCTGTTCAGAAACTCCGGCGTCACTTCGTCCGAGCGCAGGCTTCGCAGCAGCCAGTCATCCACGCGCTCGGACAGAAACACGTCGAAGATGCGCGCCACTTCGGTATCGTACTGCGGCTCGCCGATCAAAATTACCTGCGTTTCGCGCGGCAGATCGACGGCGCGCAGCACCGCGTCCATGCCGTCGTAGGCGGTCATGCCGCGAAGCTGCGATCTGTAAAGCTCCAGATGCGGACCAAAATAATAAGCCGCCTGCCCCACGCCAATCGCCGTCACCAGCGCGACCATCGGCAGAAGAACGGCTTCGGGACGCCGGTCGCGCCAGACGAGCGGCAGGACGTAACGCACACCGACCGCCATCAGCAGCGCCAGCGCGGGCAGCACGACGATAAAGCGCGGGTACACCGCGATGTCGCGCATCAGGCTGTTACCAAAGCCGGCGACGACAATCCAGAGCAGAATGATGAGCGCGGGGGTTCGCAGCCGCCAGAGGAGAAAAGCGACGCCGAGCAAAAAGACCGGCACGAGGTATTCGAGCACCAGCGCCTGATTGCCACCGTAAAAGACTGCGATTTCGGGCTGGTGAACGTAAATCTGGAACGGGAAAAACAGGCGGTCGAGCAATTCCTGAAGCTCCTCCCCGCTCACCCCACCCTCGACAATCTGTTGAAAATACTCGGCGCTCATGCCAGAGTCTTCCATGCGGCTGGCGCGCGGCTTGTCAAGCACGAACAGGCTGTAATAGATGGGGGCGATAACGAACACCGCCGCGAGCAGCGCCACGACCAAGCCGCGCCAGTGCGCCCGCAGATGCCCGCGCAGCGCCACCGCCAGCGCCACCGCCGAGGCGACAAGCAGCGGCGGGTACAGCAGCCGCCCGCCCTCGAAAAAATACTGGGTCATGCCGAGCGACACACCGCACAGCGCCCAATCGACGCGCCGGTTCCACTTCAGCCCGCGAACGAGGAACGCCAGCGCCAGCGTGCCAAACAGCGGATCGGCAATGTGCGCCATCGCGATCCGGCTGAAATGCAGGTGCGGCGGGAAGGTGGCGAGGAAGAAGGCGGCGATGAGCGCCGTCTTGCGGTCGAACAGCGCTTTCGCGAGGAGATAGACGGCGAGCACCGTCAGCGCGCCAACCACGGCATTGGTGATGCGAAGCCCGTCCATCGTGCGCCCGAACAGGCTGACGGCAATCGTCTGCCAGTACGGAAACATCTGCGATGCCGACAGGCGCGTCGAAACCTGCGTCACCAAGCCCGCGTCCCGGTAGCCCCAGGCGTGACCGATGCCCTCGATGACCACCGCTTCGTCCACCGAACCGCGGATTGTGCTGCCCACGTCCCAGGCGCGCAGCGCCAGCGCGAGGGCGAAGATGAAGAGAATGGGCGCAAGCCCGCTCCAATCGAGTTTCGAGCGAAGCTGGCGCAGCGAAAGCCGCGGCGCGCCCGCCAAGCCCCAGACGACCAGCGCGATGCCACCCACGAACAGGGCGAACTGAACGTGATGCGTGACCGGCTGCATGGCGGCATCGCCCACGGCTTTGCCGGTGCTGACGAGCGCGACGACCATGAGCAGCGCCGCGCCGATGAACGTCGGCAGCCAGCGCGAGCGTTCGGGGGTTAATGGCTGTGAAGTGGGCTGCGCAAACAGCTTCGCCGGGGGTGACACGATGACGGAGACGCCGAGCGCCAGCGTACCGAGAATGGCGAGGACGACCGCGCCCACCAAGGACGTGTCCTCCGGCGAGGGACGGAACCCGACTGCCGCGAGCGCCATCAAGCCACAGGCGGCTATTGCCGCGCCCTGCGCGATCCGCTCGCGCCGTTTCACGTCGTCGGCGGTAAGCGCCACAGTGGATGCGCTGTTAATCTGAATACGCGCGCGCAGCGCCTTGAGGTCGCGGGCAGCGCGCGCGGGCGTCCATTCGGCATCGCGCGCGGCGACGAGCAGCCCAATTAGCACCAGTCCGACCAGCAAAATCAGCGGGTACGGCGCGGGCAGGATGAACATGAGGGTGACAGCGCACACCAGCCCGACCAGATAGACCAGCCAGCGCGCGGTTCCGGCTGCTTCAGGCGCGACACACTCGTCG
>CALMDI010000186.1 GCA_937864975.1 uncultured Chloroflexota bacterium
TGATCTGGTTTTTGCTGCTCTTGATACCGTGCCCGTTGATTGTGCTGGCAACTCAGGGGGACATCACGCTGTGGCTTGGCGCCGCGCCAGGGCAGCAGGCGCGCGTCTGGATCGTGATGGAGCCGGATACGCGCGGTTTCGGGTTCTCTTCGCCGACGCTGTTTTCCGGCGCGGACGCGAATCAGTTGTGCGTGCAAACCGACGTCCGCTACTGGTTGTGGCAGGGAAGTGAAGCGCCTGTAAGCTACTGCGACTGCTACGAGCGTCCGAATGCGGACGCCGAGTGGCAGTATGTGACGACGTACGAATCGGCGTGCCCGGCGGAGTAGACGACCCACCTGAAATTAGGGTATCCGGCGAGACATAGTCCCCGTAGCCTTAACGTCACGGCGCGTCACTCGTCGCTGGTGACGTGTCTTTGGTTGTTCATGGGGAAAGCCGAAAGCGCCTGACGCTGCGCTCAGGGAAGCATCATGGATCTTCTGCGTAACGTCGATCTCGGACAAACCGCGCTCATCGCCGTCAGCCTGTGCGGGCTGGTGGTTGTCGGGTTATTCCTGCTTCAGTTTATTGGCTTGGGGTTCGATCTGATCGGCTCCGTTTTCGGCATCTTCTTTGACATTCTCGGCGGCGGACCGCTCTCCGGCTGCGGCTGCATCGTCGGGCTGCTCGGCTGCGGCGCGTGCGCCTGTTTGATCGCGTTCGCCGTCTCGGTGATTTCGACGTGTGGAACGCCGCGCGCGGTTCAATTCTGCGAGTTGTTCGGCAGGTGAACGCGCCTGTTCGTTGAGAGCAAGGACGGAAAACCGAGGCAGCGTTGGATAACGTTTGAAGCCCGGCATCTCTGGGAATCGAGCGAAACAAAATGGGCGAGCCGTTCAATAGTTCGCCCCCTTTTGCGCTTCAAAATCCTATGGCTTTGCAATCAGATTTCCGTATGGCTACGCCGGGCTTGGCGCGGCGCCGAGCGGCTTGAGGTCGCTGCCACCGCCGCCCCCGCCGTCGTCGGTCTTAGGTCTCAGGCGGGGGGCAGGCGTTTCGCCGGCGCCTGGTGGCTGCGCCGGCTTGAGCTGCATCCCCTGCATCAGCGCGGCAAACTCCACGCCGTCAATGGTTTCAACTTCCAGCAGGCGAGCAGCGATCAGATCCAGCTTGGCACGATTCTCATGGATAAGCTGGCGCGCCGTGTCATATGCCCACGTGACCAGCGCGCGAACTTCGGTGTCGATCTCTTCGGCGACGGCTTCGCTGTAATCGCGCTGCTCCGAGATTTCACGCCCCAGGAAGATCATTTCTTCCTTTTGCCCGAACATCATCGGTCCCAGCTTCTCGCTCATCCCAAAACGTGTGACCATCGCGCGCGCAATCTTCGTCACCTGTTCCAGATCGCTCGATGCGCCGGTGGTGATCTCGTTCAGAACGATTTCTTCCGCCGCCCGTCCGCCCAACGCGATGACAAGCTGGTTTTTCATGCGCGACCGGCTGATGTACGACACGTCTTCGTCGGGCACGAACAGGGTAGAGCCGCCGCTCATGCCGCGCGGAATGATCGTCACCTTGCGAACGGGATCGGTGTTCGGCAGCAGGTAACCGATCACCGCGTGACCCGCCTCGTGGAACGCCGTCATGCGCTGCTCCGCGCGGCTGATGACACGGCTCTTGCGCTCCGGTCCGAGCATGACGCGCTCGATGGATTCCTGAAAGTCGTGATCGTTGATGGTCTTCTTGTTCTTGCGGGCGGCGAGGATCGCGGCTTCGTTGACCATATTTTCGAGGTCGGCGCCGA
>CALMDI010000187.1 GCA_937864975.1 uncultured Chloroflexota bacterium
GCTGCGCCGCGGCGCTCTGCCCGACCTGCGGCTCCTGCAACCGCATAAATGCCCACGCCGTCGAGGCAAACGCCCACAACGCCAGCAGCAGAACCAGCAGCGCCCAGACGCGCCGCAGCCCGTCGCGCAGGAGCGCGCCAAAACCCGGCAAACGAAAGACAAACCAGAACGCAATCGTCCCCAGGACGGGCAGCAGGATGACGAAATACGAGACATTTAACCTGGATGCGAGAAAAAGCGGAGCGGGGGCGTCTCGCCTGAAACGATCCCAGTGCGGGATGAGCGCGAACGCCAGCAGCGCGAGCGCCTGGATCAGCGCAAGCCGCCCGTTCGCTCGAATCGGTTGAAAGAGACGTGTGAGAGCAGCCATGCGGTACGTCTGCCGTGTAAGCCGTCAGGACGGGATTGACCTGACGAGCCATTGTACATCGCGACGGTATCAGAATGGCGGCTCAGCCCATCGAACTTCCCATCGCCGGGCAAAACACCGAAGGTATCGACGCGACGAAGGTAAATGATGCGCCGTGATGCAACTTTCTCGTGACCGTTGTCGTAAGGACAAGAGAGTGCGTAAACCGGAAATGACCCATCAAAGCAGGCGATCATCCATGAAAGCTATTCTATTCCCCAGATACGGGTCACCGGACGTTCTTCAGCTCACAGAGGTCGAAAAACCGACGCCCAATGAGAATCAAGTTCTGGTAAAGGTTCATGCGGCAGCCGCAAATCCGCTCGACTGGCATCGCATGAGAGGCGAGCCGTTCCTGGCGCGCATGGGCGAGGGGCTTCTCAAGCCCAAGAACCCGAAACTTGGCGCAGACATCGCGGGGCGGGTTGAAGCCGTTGGCAGCAATGTCACGGAGTTTGCGCCAGGCATTGATGTCGCGGGTCGGGCGTAAGAAGGTCGTTTTCATGGGAATATCGAAAGTCGATAAACAGGATTTGGTCTTTATTAAAGGGCTTCTTGAGTCAGGCAAGGTCGTCCCTGTCATCGATACGTGTTACCCTTAACGGAGACGGCGGAAGCGCTTCGCTATCTTGAAAAAGGACACGCCCGAGGAAAAGTCATCATCACAGTAGCGTCGCCGTAAAGCTGCCCGGCGAAAAGCGGCGTGACCCACGTACAAGATGCTGCCCTGACCCCGTCTGGAATATATACAGCAAACAATCTCAGGAGCGGCATCGACATGCAACTGCACGGCGTTCACCATGTAACCGCAGTCACGGCAAAGGTCGGGCAAAACGTCAGCTTTTACACCGGAATCCTCGGCTTGCGTCTGGTCAAGAAATCGGTCAATCAGGACGATGTCAGCGCGTATCATCTTTTCTACGCCGATAAGCTGGGCACGCCCGGCACGGACATGACATTCTTCGACTGGGCGCAAATCGGCGCCAATCGTCCCGGCACAGACAGCATCTCCAATACCCTGTTTCGTGTGAACGGGCGTGACGCGCTCGATTACTGGTCGAATCGCCTGGACGCGCACGACGTTCGCCACGATGCCATCACGTCCTTCGCGGGGCGCGACATCCTGCGCTTCGAGGATTTTGAGGGGCAGCGGCTGACGCTCGTGGACGACGGCGGCGCGCCATTTGAAGGCGAGGTCTGGGACGGCGCAGGTATCCCGGAAGTGTTCGCGCTGCGTGGGTTCTATGGCGTCGCGCTTTCGACGCCGCGGCTGGCTTTACTCGCGCCCATTCTGACAGAGGCGCTGGGTTGGGAAGAGGCGCGGCGCGAGACAAACGCGGACGGCGAGACGCTCGTCGTTTATGCGATGGATGGCGGCGGAGCGGGCAGGGAAGTGTTTGTCACCGAGCAGCCGGGCGCGCGTCCTGCCATGCTCGGCGCGGGGGGCGTGCACCACGCCGCCTTTCGCGTGCGCGACGACAGCGAGCAGCGCGCGTGGCGGCAGCGGCTGGTGAGCGCCGGGTTAGGCGTCTCGCAGTTGATCGACCGCTTCTATTTCCGCTCGATCTATTTCCGCGTCTCAAACGGCATTCTGTTTGAAATCGCGACCGACGGACCCGGCTTCGCCGCCGACGAACCGCTCGAAACGCTGGGCGAAAAACTCGCGCTGCCGCCCTTCCTTGAGCCTTACCGCGATCAGATCGAAGCCGGTTTGAAGCCGATTGTTCCGGCGCAGATCTAGGAGAGCAGTCGTCTCAGCCGCTATCGCAAACACACGACCCCGGCTCAGTACCGGGGTCGTGTTCGTCGATTTGAACCAGTCAGGCTATGGGGCTAAGCGCGGCTAATCGTCGGGCGTATAGCCCATCCCTTCCAGCAGCTTCCACACGTTGTCCCAACTCGCCGGTTCCGTCCACTCAATGGTGAAGAGCTTCGTTTCAGGATGTCCCTGAACCAGCTTCATCCCGGGGATCGCCCGCAGCCGATTTTCGATGTCGCGCACCTGCGCTTCTGAGTGCAGCATGGGCAGGGAAAATGTTTTGCTCTGCATTCGTGCGTCTCCTCGATGACTCCGTTCCGAGAGATTATCACAAAGCGCTTACTGCCGCATGACATGTTTTCAAGCTGTTGACTCGCTAGAACTTTTGTTCTATCATCAGACTATCGTAGGATCGAATAGAGGAGGCATCCCCATGAGCAAGCGGAAAATCGTCCACGTCGAAATTCCCGCAAGCGACTCCGCGTCGGCATCCCAGTTTTATCAGGATTTGTTCGGTTGGGACGCCCGACGGGTAGAAACGCCTACCCCTTATTACATGTTCAGCGGCGGCAATATTGGCGGCGGTTATAACCCGCTGGACGAGCAGAACCAGCCCGGAGATATCCTTATTTATATCGAAAGCGATGACGTCGACGCCGACCTCAGGGCAATCGAGGCGCATGGCGGCGCGATTATTGAAGGTCCCAGAGTGGTCGCGGACTACGGTATCATGGCGGTTTTCACCGACCCGACCGGCAACCGGGTCGCCCTGTGGAAAGACACCGCGCCCCAAAGCTGATGCTCCTGATAACAAACGAGCGCTGTCCATGCCACGGGCAGCGCTCGTTTGTTCCATCGACGCGCCTTTACGCAGGCTCCGGCGCGTAGTCGATTTCCTGAAGCTTCCGCTCGATCTG
>CALMDI010000188.1 GCA_937864975.1 uncultured Chloroflexota bacterium
GCCTACATCCGGCAGGTAGCCATCATTACGCTCATGGCGCAGATCGGCAGTTTCGTACCCGCCGATACGGCAACGATTGGCTTGGTCGACCGGATTTTCGCCCGTATTGGCGCGCAGGACGAGATTCACGCCGGGCAAAGCACGTTTATGGTCGAAATGGTCGAGACGGCGCGGCTGCTTTCCGGCAGCACGAAGCGCAGCCTGCTCATCCTGGATGAAGTTGGGCGCGGCACGTCTACCTATGACGGCTTAGCCATCGCGCGCGCGGTCATCGAGTTTATCCACAATCACCCCCGCCTGAACTGCCGGACACTCTTTGCCACGCATTACCACGAACTCACGGAGCTTCCGAATGTACTGCCGCGCACGCGCAACTTCAGCGTCGCGGTCGCGGAGGAAGCCGACGACATTGTGTTCCTGCACAGGGTTGTTCCCGGCGGCGCGGATCGCAGCTACGGCGTCCACGTCGCACAGATCGCCGGGCTGCCGCGCCCGGTGGTCGAGCGGGCGCGCGAGCTGCTCCACCAGCTCGAGACGCAGGGCAGCAACTTTGAAACCCCGGAGCAAAAGCGGAAGAAGGAGAATCCCGGTCAGATCAAGCTGTTCAGCGAGGGACCGCACCCGGCGCTCAAAGCGCTGAAGGGCTTGTCCGTGGACGAGATGAGTCCCCTCGAAGCGCTGACCAAACTCTACGAGCTTCGACGGCTGGCGGAGGAGTAATCGGTTAAAATGAGAGCATAGGAGGTGTCTGATGACTACAATTGAAATTGATCCTCATCTGATGCATCTGCTTCAAGACGTGGCGAAACGTGAAAATCGTGATCTTGATGAGGTCATCCAAACCACGCTTCACCATTTTGCGATGGCACGAGCTTATCAGGGCGTATCCGCAGTGGAGCCTGAGCCGGAAACCAAAATAAAGGATGTCTTTCGTTTGGTCGCGGAGGCAGCCGACAAGCTTGGTGAAACGTCCGATCATATAAACTTTTCCGAACGGAGTCGTGATCTTCTGAATACTGACTATCCAGAATATCTGATGCGACGGCTGCGAGAGCAGGATATTGATGAATAAATTATTGGTTGACTCCGGTTTTTTGCTCGCGTTGGCTGATCCTGTCGATCCGCGTCGCCATCAAGCACTCGAATTCGCGGATGCGTCCACGGATATTCGACTGGTTCCTGATGTCGTACTCCCCGAAGTCACGCATTTACTCCAACGGTTCATTTCCCATAAAGCCATGATGACCTTTCTTCAGGCGTTCGCCATCTCGGAGGCTGAGCTTATTC
>CALMDI010000189.1 GCA_937864975.1 uncultured Chloroflexota bacterium
TTCGTGCCGGTTTGCGCCGGATTGACCGCCTCGCGCTCGCCGCCAATCAGGTGACGGTGGAAGGCATCCTTGACGTAAGGCGATGGATTCGGTTGATTGAAGACACGCTCGGCGTTGGTCTCGTTCTCGGTAAACAGAACGTCGTCGGCGTTTTCGGCGTACCAGAAATACGTTCCCAGGACGCTGTGTTCCGCGCGCACCGCCGCGCCTTCCAGCCGCAGCCCCGGCTTGCGGGCAACCTCGCGCATCGGTCCTTTCCGGTAGCCCCACGACCACGTGTTGCGAAACCAGAGCGTTGGCAGCACCACACAGGAGGCGGCTTCCGAGCCGCGATTCGTCACCTCGATCTGAACGAGAATGTCCAGCGGGGCAGCTTTCGCGTACTCGACACTGACGTCGAAGTAGCGGTTGTCTGCGAATACGCCCGTATCGAGCAGCTCGTACTCCAGGTCGTGCAAGCCGCGCTGCCTGTTGACGGCGACAATCTCGGCGTAGGGGTATTCCGCCTGCGGATACTTGTAGAGCATTTTCAGAAAGCTGTGGGTGGGCGCGCTGTCGAGGTAAAAATAATATTCCTTGACGTCCTCGCCGTGATTGCCTTCCGGTCCATTCAACCCGAACAGCCGCTCTTTGAGGATGGGATCGCGTCCGTTCCAGAGCGCGAGGGCGAAGCACAGATACTGCGCCTTGTCGCAGATACCGCCCAAGCCATCCTCGTTCCAGCGGTACGCCCGGCTGCGCGCGTGGTCGTGCGGAAATGCAGCCCAGGCATCGCCGGTCTCGCTGTAATCCTCGCGCACCGTCCCCCACGCGCGGTCGCTGAGGTACGGTCCCCACTTGAGCCAGTCCTGCTCTTTTGCGCGCTGCTGCTCCAGACGGCGATGCTCGGCGGTGAGTCTCATGGCGGGTCTTTCGGTCGCGCGACGAGCGATAAACGGTTGTTCCTTGCTACAACAAAAACGTGCGAAGCGCACTCAACGGATTTACAGCGGGTTCACTTCCAGAGAACGAGGCGCGAAGCTTATTTTTGACCAACGTTTTGTTGACAGACCGATGGTTTGTTACCATAGTAGCCTTACGGTGTCTATAGATTAGCGTAATATTGACGAAACGTGAAGCAAGAGAAGGTACCGTGATTGCTAGTTCGGGAACCCCACCCCGCCTTACTTCGTTCGACACCCCTCCCTGATTTCAGGCAGAGGAAAATACAGAGTGTGACGCTTCCGGTTCTCCCTCCCCGAAATCGGGAGGGAGGCAGAGGGTGGGGTTTCGCTTCAAAAATACGACAACTAGCAATCACGGTAAGAAGGTATGAACCGCGCGCGGCTTGTATAGCGGGTTAACTGCCACAGCCGGAACCCGCGACAGAGAGGGCATGATGAAGATCAGCAAGGTAACGCCGATGGTGCTGGGGACGGCATGGCGCAACCTGACGTACGTCAAAGTGGAGACCGACGAAGGGCTGAGCGGCGTGGGCGAAGTGCGCGTCGTCAACCGCACGGACGCCGTTCTCGGTTACTTGCAGGAAGCCGTGCCGAAATACGTTCTCGGCGCGGATCCGTTCGACATCGAAAAGATCGTCCACCGCATGATGATCGAGGACTTCATGCGCGGGAACGATCTCGTCATGTCGGGCATTGCCGTGATCGAGATGGCGTGCTGGGATATCGTCGGCAAGGCGCTGAACCAGCCGGTGTACCGCCTGATGGGGGGCGCAGTACGCGACAAGATCAAAGCCTATGCCAACGGCTGGTATACCGTCGAGCGGACGCCGGACGAATTTCACGCGGCGGCAGAGCGCGCGCTGGCAAAAGGCTACCGCGCCCTCAAGTTCGATCCGTTCGGCGCGGGGTTTTACGAGTTAGACATTGCGGAGAAACGGCGCAGCATCAGCCTGGTCGAAGCCGTGCGGGATGCCGTCGGAGCCGACGTGGAAATCCTGATCGAGATGCACGGGCGGTTTAACCCGGCGACGGCGGTGGAGATGGCGCGCGAGCTGGCGCCATTTAAGCCGTCGTGGTACGAGGAACCCGTCCCGCCCGACAACACCGCCGCCCTGAAGAAAGTTGCCGACGCGATTGCCCCGCTCGGCGTCCCGGTCGCCACAGGCGAGCGCCTGCACACGATGGGCGATTTCCGCGAGCTATTCGAGCTTCAAG
>CALMDI010000190.1 GCA_937864975.1 uncultured Chloroflexota bacterium
GTGGCTCGTCCGTCCACGTGTCGAGGTAGGCGAGGCAGATGCGGCGGCTTTCCTCAAGGCGCTGTAATGCGTGCGCTCTGGTCGTGACGCTTCGCCACGGGGTTTCGTAGCGCAGGCGCGGCTCGCGCGGGTACGCAAGTCCGCGTGCCAGAAGCGAGCTGTACGTCGCGCCTTCTTCTGTACTGGCAGTGGTATGCGCCACCAGATGCGCGAGGCTCCAGCCCAGATGCTCCTCGCCGGGAACGGCGTAGGGATCGTTGGCGTCGGGGTCGTGCGGGATAAAGACCACCTGTTCATCCGTCGCCTGCTCCACGACCACCCGAATCGTGTCCATCATCGCATGGGTCGCGGCGCGCAGATTGTCGGCGCTGAAGCCCTTCGCAAAGTCATATAGCTTGATCTCGCCATTCCGTACCGGGGAAAAGTCGATCAGCACAGGGGTCTCCTTGTCCTTCGTCTGAACGTTAGAGCCTCCCAAACGGTTCGATCTTTCGTCACAGGGTGGGATTCAGCGTTGACGCGCTCAATCCCGCGAAAACCCTCTGTTTCTCTGTGATAGGTTTTTAGTTTTTGCTTCTGCCCCAGCCTTGATGTGATCATCCCATAGAGCGCGTTGGGTTTTTCGCCTGCCGATGCTACACTACGCCCGAAATTACGTCCCCGTAGCGACGAGGATTCGCGCCATGCTCACGTCTGTCGAGAAGCTGCTGTTCATTCTGCTGGCGCTGTTTTCGCTCGGCGCGACCTACGCCGGGTTCCGCGACATGGCGCGCATCATCCGCACCGGGCAGGACAGGCTGTATCTCGACAACCTGCCGCGCCGTCTCTGGCGCGCGCTGCAAATTTACCTGACACAGAGCATCACCTTCAAAGCGCGTCCGCTGACGAGCCTGCTGCACCTCGGCGTCGTCTGGGGCTTCACCTATTATTTTCTCGTCAACGTCGCCGATGGGCTGGAAGGCTTTTTCCCCGATTATCGCTTTCTGGGCGGCGCCGGGCTGTTCAGCGATCTGTACCGCCTGTTTGGGGATGTGCTCAGCGTAGCCGTTCTGGTCGGCGTGGTCTATTTCATCCTGCGCCGCTTCGTCCTGTCAGGTCGTCGGGAAGAGCTAGGCTATCACGACAACGTGCTGCTGCATCCGCGCGTGAAAGCCGGGGAAATCACCACAGACTCGGTGATCGTCGGCGGGTTCATCCTGCTGCACGTCGGCGCGCGCTTCCTCGGTCAGTCGGTGCAGGTGGCGGCGACCTCGCCCGACCTGCTGCGCCCGTTCGCCACGCTCGTTTCGCCCATCTGGGGCGGCTTGGGTGAGGACGGCTTGCGCTTCATGGAGCACGCCTTCTGGTGGGTGGCGCTGGGCGGCATCCTCATCTTCACGCCCTACTGGGTGTATTCCAAGCACGCGCACCTGTTCATGGCGCCGTTTAATTTTCTGACGCGCCCGCCGCGCACGTCGCTCGGAGAGATGAAACCGCTGGATTTCGAGGACGAGTCGGTCGAGCAGTTCGGTGCGAACAAGCTTAACGACCTTCAAAAGACGTTTCTCGTCGATGGCTTCGCCTGCATCATGTGCAACCGCTGTCAGGACGTGTGCCCTGCCTACGTGACGGGCAAGGAGTTGTCGCCGTCCGCTTACGAAGTCAACAAGCGCATGATGCTCAAAGACGAGATGCTCGGCGGCACGGCGGGGATGGTGGACGAGCGTCCGTTGATGGGCTTCGCCATCAGCGAGTCGGCGGTGTGGGCGTGTACCGCGTGCGGCGCGTGCGTCGATATCTGCCCCGTGGGCAACGAGCCGATGTTCGACATTCTCGACATTCGGCGCGATGCCGTGCTGATGCAGGGCGATTTCCCGAATGAGTTAAAGAACGCCTTCAACGGCATGGAACGGCAGGGCAACCCGTGGCAGAACAACGAGAGCCGGATGCGCTGGGCAAACGGCATCGACGTGCCGACCGTCGAGGACAACCCGAATTTCGACGTGCTCTACTGGACAGGCTGCGCGGTCGCTTATGACCCGCGCGCGCAGCTTACCGCGCGGGCGCTGGTGAAGGTTCTGAAAATCGCAGGCGTCAATTTTGCCGTGCTGGGCGACCGCGAGACGTGTACGGGCGACGTTGCCCGCCGCGCCGGGAAAGAAGACACGTACGTCGAATTGGCGTCCGCCAACGTCGAAACGCTCAACGAGGTCGCGCCGAAGCGAATCGTCGTCACCTGCCCCCACTGCTTCCATAACATCGGCAAGGAATATCACCAGTTCGGCGGCAATTA
>CALMDI010000191.1 GCA_937864975.1 uncultured Chloroflexota bacterium
GCCGCTCGACAATGGGTTTGAACACCCCGGAGACATTACCTCGCGCGAAGGCTTGTAAAAAACCCGCCGCGTTCATGTATTTGTCCACCAACTCCCCGTTAACGACCTCGATGTGCCCATCGAGCGACAATAAGTAATCTTCGGTGATTTCAATCTGCTGAGTCTTGTCGGTCATTACACGCGCCCTTGTTCCTCATTTTCCCGACGACTATAATTTTGCAGTCACCGAGAAAACTTTACAAGGAACTTCATACGATGAAATGGATGACCAGCGCGGAAGCGCGCGAGGCATTTCTCGATTTTTTCGAGGAGATGGGGCACAGGCGCGTGCCGTCCTCGTCGCTCGTGCCGGGCAACGACCCGACGCTGCTGTTTACGAACGCGGGCATGGTGCAGTTTAAGGACGTGTTCCTGGGGCTGGACAAGCGCGACTATCCACGCGCGACGACCTCGCAGAAGTGTATGCGCGTCAGCGGCAAGCACAACGATCTCGAAAATGTCGGTCCGTCGCCGCGACATCACACCTTCTTCGAGATGCTCGGCAACTTCAGCTTTGGCGACTATTTCAAACGCGACGCGATCCGTTATGCCTATGAACTGCTGACGAAGGTGTATGGGCTGCCGGAAAACCGGCTCGCATTCACGGTCTACGAGAACGACGACGAAGCCTACAACGTCTGGATCAACGATATCGGTGTCGATCCGAAGCGGGTCGCGCGCATGGGTTCAAAGACGAACTTCTGGCAAATGGCGGATACCGGTCCGTGCGGTCCCACGAGCGAAATTCACTGGGACAAGACGCCAGAAGCCGGCGTCGAGACGATTATCCCGCTCATGCAGGCGGAGGACGACCGCTTTCTTGAGTTATGGAATCTCGTATTCATGCAGTATAACCGCACGCAGCCCGACCCGGCACACACCGGGCAGTTCGACGAGCAGCTGCCCGCGCCGGGTGTCGATACGGGCATGGGCTTGGAGCGCGTCGTGTCCGTCATTCAGGGCGTGAAGGCAAATTACGAAACTGACCTGTTCATGCCGATTATCGAGGCGACGCAGCGTCTGACCGGACACACGGACGCGGAGCGTGATGCCAACATCGTGCCTTACCGCGTCATCGCCGACCATATCCGCGCGGCGGTCTTTCTGATTGCCGATGGTGTGCTGCCGGGACCCAAGGGGCGCAACTCGGTCTGCCGCCTGGTCATTCGCCGCGCCGCGCGGTTCGGCGCGAAGCTTGGTTTTAACGAGCCGTTCCTGGCGACGGTTGCCGACACGGTGATCGACGTGATGGGCGGGCACTATGCGGAACTGGTCGAGCGCGCGGACGCGATTAAACGGGCGATTACGAAAGAGGAAATTTATTTCCGCCGCACGCTGGATCGCGGCTTGGCGGAACTGAACGAGATGCTCGATGATCTGCAATCGCGCGGCGAGACGCAGCTTGTGGGCGACAGGGCATTTTACCTCAAGGCGACACTGGGCTTGCCGCTGGAAGTCATTCAGGACGTGGCGGAAGAACGCGGCGCGACGGTTGACCTCGACGGCTTCCGCAGAGCCGAGGAACAGCACGCGCTGGACAGCGGCGGCGGCAAGGCGATGGGCAAGCTCGAAGCGGTTGACCTGTATAACGCCGTCCTGTCGCAGTTAAAGGACGAAGGCAAGCTTGGCGAAAGCGGTGTGGTCTACGATCCCTACGGCGACACGACAATGGACGACCGCGTGCTGGCGCTCATCGTCGATGGGCAGCGCGTGGAACGCGCCATGACAGGCGACCGCGTCGAAGTCGTGCTTGGCTACACGCCGTTCTACGTCGAGGCGGGTGGTCAGGTGAGCGACACCGGCAGGATTATTGGCGACAGCTGGGAACTTGCGGTGGAAGACGTGCGCCGTCCGGTCGGCGGGCTGGTCGTGCATCTTGGCGAAGTGGTCGCAGGCACGCCGCGCGAAGGCGACGACGCCCGCGCCGAGGTCGATGCCGAGCGCCGCGCCGCCATCACGCGCAATCATACCGGCACGCACCTGCTTCACGCGGCGCTGCGTCACCGGCTCGGCAATCACGTGCAGCAGCGCGGCTCGCTCGTCGCGCCCGACCGCCTGCGCTTTGACTTCACGCACGACGCGCGCGTGAC
>CALMDI010000192.1 GCA_937864975.1 uncultured Chloroflexota bacterium
TGCGCCTGCCGGACGGCACCGTTCTGGGCACGATTCGCGTGGAGGCGAGTCCGCTGGCGCTTGAGCCGCCGGAGTTGGAGATCCGCGTCGATGCGAACGCGCCCGGCGTCGGCGCGCTCGTGGGGTATACGCTGGTGGATGACCTTATCTCGCTGGATGAGACGCCGGAAGTAACCCTCGTGTGGCGGGCGGGGGAGACGCCACCCACGACGAGCTATACCGTTTTTGTGCAGCTTCTGGACGCCGAGGGCAATCTGATCGCGCAGAGCGACGCGGTTCCGGCAGGCGGCGCGCGACCGACGACCGGCTGGCGGGTTGGCGAGACCATCCTCGACGGGCATACGCTGAGCTTCAACGACGCTGCACATCCCGGAGAGGCGACGCTCATCGTCGGGCTGTACGATCCGGCGACCGGGGCGCGCGTCCCCTGGGCAGACGGCACGACGTTCGTTAAGCTTCCGACGCCAGTCCAGGTCGAATCAAACGGGGCATAGCCGCGCCATGCCCCGTGCCGTGTGGGTAACTTTCCTTACGCCGTCGGCGTGAACACATCCGACGTTGCCATGTGCAGAGCGAGAACGTACTGTCCGAGCGTATCCCCGTTGAAGCTGGTCATCAGCAGATTCATCACGTCGCCGCTCTGGAACGTATCCAGGGGGATCGTCAGCATCGCGTCGCGTTCAAACCCGGCGAGCCGACCATTTTCCGACCACACATACGACCCCGACAGATTGACACCTTGCCCCCAGCACAGGCTGGGATTCCCCGCGTCGTCACAGCTTATTTCCGCGCCGGTGTCGTCGAGCCAGGTGTCGTAGTTGGCGTCGAGCAGGTAGATCAGCGGATCAAGCTGCGTCGTTTCCGAGATCATATAGGCGGTGATCGGCATCCCTGAATTGAGCATACCGGGGGTAACAAAGACCGAGAAGGCGTCGCCTACGACGTCGCCCGTCGTGACTGCCATGCCTTCCAGAATGAGCAGGAACTCGCCCCCGCTGTTGTTGAACCCGCCCACGACCAGCGACACATCCGCGAACGCCGACAGACTGTCCTGACTGAAGAAGATTTGAGCGCTTAACGGTGACGTGCCGACGTTGCCTGTCGTCGGCAGGCTCGCGCTGTAACCGGCAGCGACCGAATCGTCGTCGTTGCAGAACCCATCGCCGCTCTGGGGCAGTACGGCAAGCACAGGATCGAAGCCGTTCAAGCCGATGGCGGTCGCTTTGTACGTGAAACCGGAACGCATCTGGTTCACGATCACCTTGACGCCATTGTCGAAGCTCCTGCCGTCGTCGCAGGTGACGCTGACGCCGATTGCCCCGGTCTGCGGAACCGGCGATGCCGGTGGAGGCGCGTTGGTTTCAGGAGTCTCAACCGGCGCGACGAACGCCTGACCGTCGCCAGTCGGCGCGGTGCTGAAGTGAAACGCAAGCGCATACTGACCATACGTCGCCTGCTGATAGCTCGTCGCCCGCACCTCGTTATACTGTCCCACATCGCCGAAGAGCGGAAAGTCGAGCATGGCATCCACGCTCAAACCATTCAACTCGCCTTCCTCGACCGTGAGACCATAACCGATCAGGCTCTCCGAGAGACCCCAGCAGGAATTGGTTCCGGCATCGTCGCAGTAGATGTCATTGCCGTCCTGATCGACCGCCACATTCGCGTTGTCGTCGGCGGAGAGAAAAAGCAGCGGGTCAAGCTGCTCGTCTTTGGCGATCATGTAGACGGCGACCGGGACGCCGGATGCCAGCATGTCCTCCGTAATCCAAATCCGAAATGGGTCGCCCAGCGTGTCGCCTGAAGTCACTCCCATACCTTCAAACACCAGCAGAAACTCGCCGGTCTGGTTGCCGTAGCCGCCGACGATCAGGCTGATGTCCGCGAAGCCGCTTGGCGCGGTGTTTGAAAACGGCTGCTGCGCGCTCAGGTTCGACGGCGGTACGTAGCCCGTCGTCGGCAGATCGGCGCTGTAACCGGCGGCGACGCGGGAATCGTCGGCGCATAGAAAATTGCCGCTCTCGTCCGCGACGGCAAGCACCGGGTCGAACCCGTTCAAGCCGATGACCGTTGCCGTGTAGTCGAACCCGGCGCGCTGCTGGACGACGGTCACTTCAACCCCATTGTCGAAGCTGCTGCCGTCGGCGCACGTGATGCTGATTCCCTGCGCGGCAGCAGGGGAAACGACCAGTAGCAAAGGCAGCAGCGCCGTGACGAGCGCGGTCAAAAGAAGAAGCCGTTTCATTTGGATATCTCCAAGGATCAATATGCAAGCAACACTCATAAGATTACAACGGATTTCCCGGAACACCTTCATCCGTTCGGATGATTTTCTTTACGGCTGCCCCGCTGCGCGTGCATTCCAATGGAATTCTTATTGGGGACGTGGCAAGATGAACAAATTGTCACCCATTGGAACCGGATATGCCCTTCGATGACGTGCGCGTCCTGATCGTCGGGGAAAGCCCGCTGGCGCGCGCCGGGCTGGCGGCGCTGCTTGCCAACCAGACGGCGCTGGTGATCGTCGGACAAACCGCGCCGGACGCCGATCTGCCGCCGAGTCTGAGCGCCTACCAGCCGGACGCGCTGGTGTGGGACCTGGGCTGGGACGCGCAGCGAGCGCTGGAGGCGCTTGCCGACGCGCGCGACATCGCACCGCCGATCCTCGTGCTGCTCGCGGACGACACCCGCGCCGTCGATGCCCTGAACGCGGGCGCTCGCGGTATCCTGTCGCAAAACGCCAGCGTCGAATGGCTCACGGCGGCGCTCGTGGCGGTCGCGCGGGGCTTGGTCGTCGTGTCTCCGCAATGGATGTCCGCCGCGATTTCCCCAACTACTGCCGAACCGTCGCCCGCCGACGCGCTGACGCCGCGCGAGCTTGAAGTGCTGGCGCTGGTGGCGGAAGGGCTGCCCAACAAAACTATCGCCGCGCGCCTGGGCATCAGCGAGCATACGGTGAAATTCCATATCAACGCCGTCATGGGCAAGCTTGGCGCTCAGAGCCGCACCGACGCCGTCGTTCGCGCAACCCGCCTCGGCTTGATTACGCTTTAAAGCGGGTAGCGATCAGCGGTCAGCAATCAGCTAAAAGCCAAATCAAAAACGTAACGCAGGGACGCAGAGAAACAGAGGCACAGAGAAATTTTTCCTCTGCGCCTTTGCGTCCTTTGTGTCTTTGCGTTAACGCTTTTATCTTTCGCTCAAAGCTGACCGCTTATCGCTGTTAGCTGCCCTAGCCATTCTTCCAGGGCGATGCCTCTCCCAACGTTGGATGTGACCGCCAGCGACCCGTGCGATCATCAGGCTATCCGATCATCACAGGGAGACTTCAAAATGGCAGACGTATTACGCAGCGTATCCGACGATCTCGCCGCTACGGTGGAGCGGGCAGGTCAGGCGGTCGTGCGTGTCGACGCGCGGCGGCGGCTCTCCGCCAGCGGCATTATCTGGTCAGCCGATGGTGTGGTTGTTACGTCGAATCACGGCGTCGAGCGCGAGGAGCATATCACGGTAGGACCCGCCAACGGCGAGACGGCGAGCGCGTCGCTGGTGGGGCGCGATCCGACGACCGATATCGCCGTTCGGCGCGTCGCGTCCGGCGGGCTGCCCACCGCGCCGTGGACGGAGACGAGCGACGTCAAGGTAGGGCATCT